>PXBU01000228.1 GCA_003566795.1 Puniceicoccaceae bacterium
CGTTATGTCTTTATCCTAAGAGGTAAGATGATAAAAGTAGCAGGCCATTGGGAAATAGGTTATATGACTCCCATTCAAGAACAATACTATTGGAGCTATCCCATAAGAGACTTCGAGGTAACAGAATGGTTAATGACACCTGTTTCAGGAATTCATAATCAAGAACATCTAAACATGGATTTGATAGAGTTCAAGGATACAAAAGAAATGCTGAGTTCTTGTGGGAACATGAAGAGAGTTTTCATTGAGCCAAGAACCCAACACCAGAATCCTGACACTATCTGGCTACATGAATATTCACATCCGGAAGATTGTGTATACATATTCGGCTCAGCACACTTCAATCCTACGCTTGGATATTTGAGAGACGAGGATGATGTGGTTAGCATAAAAACGAAAAAGGACGGGGGAATTCTCTGGTCCAACCAATGTGTTGCTATGGTACTATATGATAGGATGGTAAAATCGTGGCAGTAGTAGTAACAGATTTAAGAACAGTTGTTAACGAAGCTGACAATACTACAGGATGGAATACAGGAGATGCTGTAACAGATATCTTCGCTGAAGCAACCCACTCAATTGCTGTTGCAGCGAACAATGATACTGTTCAGATATATCACACAGGCACATCACGAAACTTATCCAATCACTTGATCTACGTGTATGCGTTCAACAATGCTATTCAGCCTACTTGGACTGCTGCAAACCCTCCTGTTGCTCTTCATATTGGCGATGGGACGAATAGAGTTTCTTTCAAGATGGCAGGTGGCGATAGGAAAGTTTTCGTTCACGCTGATGGGCCTACTGAATGGCAGCAATTAGTACTTGATACGTCCCAGGCAGCCACCATGAACACGAACGGTCTAACTACAGTAAGAGCAGGAAGTTTTGCCGGATTAAATCTTTCAGCTCTTACCCAGTTTGGTGGAGATTATACTACACTCTCAAAAGCTCTTGGTGGTGGTTATAATACTGCTACTGATATTATTCGTGTCGGAAACGACGGATTGAGAATAACGGGAGGGACTACTGGGGATAGAGGAAACTTTCTTGAGGTAGTAACAGAGGATAGGAGCACCGCCAATCTGAAAGCCCATGGAATAATCCGTGAGTACTCTACAGGCTTCTACGGCGCCCAGGGTCCGTTTAACTTTGGTGACACTACAGGAACTTCTTGGTTCGATGATATTAACGCCACCATAATATTCGAGGCTCGTAATATCGGAAACGATAAATACTATGTCCGTGTTTGGGGTGGAACGGGAGAAACTCATTTCTTCCTCAGAAACTCCACCGTTACGAGTGCGGGTCCTTTTGCCACTTGTCTGTTCAATGACAATAACATCAACACTCTTGAATTGAGAAGTGTTAACTTTACCAACTTAGGAAACGCAATTACGTTTGGAACAGATACTCCAGCACAAAGTCACGTTGTTAATCTTTGTAACTTCAACGCATGTGGGCAAATAAACCCTGGGGTTGTATCATTTACAAATGCAACTATTTCAAACTCTACAAGTTCTGCAACAGGAGCTTTGATTTTAGACAGACTGGATGCAACAAACCTGTCTAACGTTTCTTTTGTCTCAGGCGGTACTGGCCACGCAATTTATATCACCGTGCCGGGAAACTATACATTCACGAACTTTACCTATACAGGATATGGGGCAACTGGAACAACGAATGCAGTTGTGTACAACAATTCAGGTGGTGAGGTGAATATCAACTTATCTGGAGGTGACCCTCCTACCTATCGCAATGGTACTGGCGCGACCACTAACGTTATCGTTACTGCCACCTTGACGTTAACCGGATTACCTACAGGAACTTTGACCACAATAGTTGAAACAGCGAACAGGGACAATGTACTATTCCAGGGAACAGCAGGCGTGACAAATCAAATCAATTACTCCTACGGAGGATCAGAGGCCGGGACTGTTGTTGATGTAATGTTTATGAATCAACTATTTGACCCCAACATCGGAGACCTATATGACTTCATGCTCCCCTCTATTGATACTTCCATTCCCATATCACTAATTACTGATAGAACTTATATACCAAGCCCCTAGGGCGATTCGTCAGATTAGGAGAAAAAAATGGCAAAAATTGTAGACCCGGATCAGCTAAATCTGGGAATAGAAGTTGTAATTGATACAACAGCAAAAACAATAGAATTAGCAACAGCTGGTAACTTAGATAATACCTCACCTGGTATTACCTCTGGTGTTGCTATGCAAGCACTTTATTCATTCTTCAAGAATGAATGGATGACAAATACGGATTTGAATAAGTTCAGGTTTCCACAGACCGCTATTTACGATGCTTCATTCATTATGATAAATGATTGGGATTGGTTAGATTTAGCAACAAGAAACTTAATTCGTGATGCTGGTTGGCAGGAAGTTGATGGTGATGAGTACGCTGCTATGCTTACCTTGGGTGCTATGGATGATGACCAATCTGACTTAGCGTATTACCAGCAAGTATTCGGTTTTGATGAAGGTACTGAAGTCTTTGATAAGACAGGACCTGTTAATGAGCCAGTACAGATTTACAATTCTGTTGGTCCAGTAGATTACAGAGGGTTCTTTAAAGCGTTCTTAAGAGAGCAAGGAAAGACATTCGATCTTTACAACCTACTTGTTGAGCAGAACATTCCTTCACTAACCTTTGCTGCTTACCGACTTCCGTTGTCAAACCAAGATGATATTAACATCAACTTTACTGATACTCAAATTACAACAGATACTCCATTTACAAATATGGCACTTCAATATCATCCAGGTACTCGTTTTGAAGTATGGGATGCTGGAGAAACTTATATTATAGGAGATGTTGTAGAACATAATGGTAGGTGGTATCAAGCAACTGCGGGCAATACTGCAAGTACTCCCCCATCAGCAGATTGGGCAGCATATACAGGTGAAAAACAAATTGGTGATGACTACTATGCTTTCAATAGAGAGGTAAGGGCGGCTGGTGCAACACGATTTCAGATTTATTCTTATGTTCAATACGCTCTTCGCCAAACAACCAATATCAATGATGACCCCGATACACTCGGATACGGAGTTGTTAATGGTAACGTTGCTAACCCACTTGCGTTTTTTGTTGGTGATAACCTTTTCGGAGAACCCGGTGTATGGTTTGACAACTTTGATGCCAATGATACAAACGATATCACACTACAAAGTATAGACGCAGTCCCTGCTGGAACCGGCGGTCTTAATGATGAAGACCTTCCAGAAAGTTTTACTACAAGAGTATTCCCCTTCGTTGCTGCTGGTAATCTTGTGTTTAATGATGATCTTGTAATCGATACAGATGCTAAGTATTGGATGTATTTTACCAACGCAAACGGAAATCAGTTTGACTCCGCTACGGCAATACTTGTTCAGGATGATGATGGTGTTGAAATAACTGGCGATATCACACAAGCGACTATTCCATTCACTTTTGACTACGATAATAACGTTCAAGGTGGAAGAACCTCTGGTACGGATGCAGATATTGTGGTTGTTGCTATGGGACTTGAAAATGCAGAATGGGTTCTTGGTGCTTTTACTATAACTCGTGCTGTAGGTTTGAACTTCCCAATTAATGCTTCAACAGAAAGAAACTATATTGCTACAATATAACATAAATAGAATGAGGAAATAAAATGGCGAAGAAAGATAAGCTTTGGCAAAAATCAGATTTTGAAGCATTAAAAGAAAAAGAGCTTAACACGTCTCAGCTTCGGCTGAGGCATGATGTTAGATATGCTTGCTTTCGTGTTCAGAAAGAATTAGTAGAGGGCGTTGAATGCCCAGATGAACTGAAAGACAAAGTAAAAGAAGTAGAAGGTATGGAAGGATTTGAGGGGTGGAAAAACTTCGCAGTCACGTGGGATATTTCAACTCCAGATCCTATTCAAGTTGTAAAAAGAATGTGGAGTATAGAGCAAGAACATAATCAGATGCTCGAAAGGGTTGCCATTCCTCTTCCAAATTCAAATTAAGTATTAAGGGGAGGAGAGGATGAGCGACTTTGAATTTTACCCTGTACAACGAATAATACAGATAAAGGATGGTGTCACCGAAGTTGATGTCACAGATCTGTATTCACGATGGAAAGATTGGGCTATCTTAAATCCACAATGGCTCAATGCTTTCCGCGTTGTTGGGGGAGATCCTACGATTGGTGCAAACAGAATCTCTCCTTATTACTTCCTTAGTAATGGATGGAGATTAAAGCCGTCTGAAGCAAATCAAACGCTACAAGTATCTGGCATACTCCTTGTGGATGGAGGAGGAGATCCTTATCTTAATACAGATGGAACCTTCAATGTTAGAATTGTAGCAACTGTTCCTCTTGAAGCTGAGTTTATAGTAGCTCAGCTACCAGAGATAGAATTTGCATCGTTTCAAAATGCTGTATGGGTAGACGTAAACTCCTCGGACAGTGGAGTTCTTTATCCGAGGGGAACAAGACAACGCCCCGTAAATAACCTCAATGATGCCTTATCAATTCTCGCAGTACAAGGATTCGGGAGATTAGGATTACTTTCTTCTTTAACCGTAGGACCCGGCCATAACATTGAAGATGTAGAAATATTTGGTACATCGACTTCTCAAATATTAGTAACCATTCTCCCTGAAGCGCTCACAGAAAGAGCAAGGTTCCTTAATGTTTCCATACAAGGGGAACTTGATGGAAATACTTCAATCATTGACTGTGAGGTAAGAAATGTTCACTATGTGAATGGAGTAATAAAACGCTCCACAATACGAAGTGATGCCACAATTCAAATTGACGGGGGTGCTGCTGCGGAGATAGCGGATTGTAATTCGGGACCACCAGAAACCATTGAGGCCTTCCCTACTATAGATATGGGTGGAGCCGGGCAGAGCCTTTCCGTCAGGAATTTCAACGGTAAGCTCAAGCTTGCGAACAAGACCGGTCCTGAAAAGATAAGTTTGGACATTAACTCCGGCCATGTGTTAGTAGACGAGACTGTGATCGCAGGTACCGTTGTCTGTCGGGGCCTGGGGAAGTTTGAGGATAACTCAACCGGTACTGCTCTAGTCATATCAGAAGATATGATTAACAGAGTGGGTATAGCTAATGCTGTTTGGGAAGATAATATCAAAGAAAGAGCTTTAGGCGAACATAACAAAGCAGGCTTCTTTCTCTCGAGAACGGTTAATGATATAGGCGATGTCACGAATGTTGAGGGGAACGCGGTCACACTTTCCGGAAGCTTATTCAACCCTACCCCTGGTCTTTATGATAACCGAATCCTCCAGTTCCATAAGAATGGTGAATACGTTTATGAAGTAAGAAAAGTGATAGAACATAAGGCAGGAGGGGTTTTAATCCTAGATAAACCTCCCGTACTGGTTACTAACGGTGAGGCTTGGCATGCATATATTCTTATGAATATTGACGCTTCTCAGAGCGGTTCTGAGATTGCCTCTGAAGTTTGGAACACAATGACAGAAGACTTTAATGCCCCAGGCTCGTTCGGAGAGAATCTAGGGAGTCTTGAGGTAGATGTGGATAACCAGGCTATTGCTGGTGCTGTATGGGATAAACAATTATCAGAGCATACGGAATCTGGAAGTGCTGGAAACTCACTGTCAACTGCTTCTACAGGAGGGGTTGACGTATCGGTTCTCGCGGATGCAGTATGGAACCATACAACAGGCCAGAAAGTATCATTGGAGGTGGGTAAGCTCTTAGAGATACAAGAAGGTAATTGGGTAATAGTCGACGATGAAATGCTATTTTATGATAACGCCGGTGAAGTAATACTCAGGTATAACCTCTTTGATAAGAACGGTAATCGCGCTAGCGAAGGAGTTTATCGTCGTGAGCGCGTTGGCGGTGCGAGCCCACCCGAAACACCTGACGCGGATTAAAGAGAGGGGTTTCTCGAGATGAGTATCATAACCAAAGGGTTTGTTAGCCCCTCCCCCGTAACCTCAGGTTTCGGTGGCCCTCTTATAATAGTCGTGGATGATAGGCTTCCCTTACTCTTAGGAGGAGGAGGCCTTCGGCGATCGACAACTTCTAAAAAAAAGAAAGACGAAGACTTCTTAGAAGTAGGTATCATTGCCTCTCTATCTATTCGCGTCCTCAAACCACATGAGACATCGCATCCACGTGTAGACGTTGTGTTCACTAATTCTAAAGACCTAGAAAATATACGTGCACAGGCTCAGCTACTAGGATACGACGACATTCAGGTGTATATGAAAGAGGACGTTGAAATATTATGAATACCGAAGGTAAAAAAAGATTGAAAGAAGTATCTCTTCTTAGAGAGACTCATCTGAACTTCAAAGTGGTTGTGGAGGGATCTGCTGAGAAACCCCAGGGCCGCTTGAGCTTGGATCTCCCCGACTTTACATTATCATTTCCCGTAGAGTTCAAGGAGAACGGGGAAATCACCGCCACTATACCTGCATTAGGTAAGGGATTGGTGCAGTTGCAAGAGGTAGATAAAGTAACGGCTTCCTTGGAAATGGTAGTGGAAAACCAGTATTTTGTGCCGTGGGAAGATACCCTCAGCATAAAGAAAGAAGTGCAGGTCGGAGAAGCCTCGGCCTTTTTGACGCAGGCTGAACCCACACTGCAGGTGAGACCTGTTTCTTTCTCAGTGAAAGAGTACACTTCGGAGAAAGATGGGTCCTCGGCACTAAATAATAATAGTGGTAATAAACAAAAAACCTCTGAGAGGTTGGCCCAGCTTCGGCGCGCCGGTCTGAGAGGATAAGAGGCATAAGGTTATGAAAGAAAAGAATTTCGATACGAAGTTGATAGAGTCCACCTCCAAGTGCACAGACAAGGACTTTCGTGGGCTGTATAACACTATGTCGGGAATTTTTGAACTGCCTTCGTGCTCAACTCGCGAGGACATGCTAACGTCTATAAAAGAAGCGGTGTCAGCTGTAGAACAGGATGACAGAGCCGCAACAGAAAAGGAAATCTTAGAGCTAATCGAAGGTGTGACAATGAAGAAACAAAAGCTATACGAAAACATCATGGTAACCAAGGATCAGGCAGTGCGAAAAAGTACTTTGTCCCAAAAAGACAAGGACGCACTCGTTGAGTCTATTATGAGTGACCATAGTGGTCAGGAAAATACCAAGCTCCGCGAACGCGTTGAGAATCTGGTTGAGAATAAGATGGGCAAGAGCCGTTGGTCATTCCCTGTGAGCAGAATGGACACTGTCAATGCCAACAGACGCCGCTACTCAAGTTCGCTCTGGGAGCACGTCATTGGAACGCAGAAACAACTTTGGGAAGGCTCAGTTGGACTTGCTGACCACCCAGAAGGTGAATCAGACCCTTCATTCAAAGATTCAGCTGTTATCTGGAGTAATCTTCGAATGGATGAAGCCAACAAACTTGTATGGGCTGATGCCGTGTTCGTGGGAGACCACGGAAGACTGGCAGAGGACATTCTTGAATCAGGTGGAAAGGTCGGATTCTCAACAGCAGGACTTGGCGACCTTCGTAAAGTAAATGAACAAGTAGACGGCTCCTTCATGGAGTTTTATGATGTTATACCTGAGGAGTTCATTCTTGAAAGAGTGGCTGACATCGTACCCAACCCTAGTCAGGATGTATTCGGATTCGCCGACATGAAGATAGGTGTGACTGAGAGCAGCCATGAGGAAGGAGAGGAGCCCGTGAACTTTGACCCTGCTGCAACACAGAAGATGAGACCAGCTACCGATGAAATGAAAGCCTCCGACACCTCGGCCCACATGCCGGTAGAAGGAGAGGAAGCTAACATCCCTGAGGACCCAACGAGTCACGATGACTACGATAAACCAGACTACACACCGATGGAACAAGGTGACACCTCTCTTCGTGAGAATGAGGGTGGGGGAGACGCTGGAGCGGCAGCCGGTGTATCGAGTGAAGGCTTTCAAGCCGCGGCTCCAGAAAATGCAATGAAAACCACATCACCCGGTCGTAAGAAGAAGGATGAGCCGGAAGAAGGAAAAAAGGAAATGAAAGAAAGGGTAAAACCAGTTCTGAGCTCCTTCGAAGAAAGGAGAGCCTATGAAGACATCACACGCTTCATAGACAATGCATCTAAGATGCAGAGTCCTCACGACCGACTGAGTGAGTACAAAGAAATTCGTAAGTATTTGGACGGCGTAAAGATTCCAGCGCTTCAAGAGGAACTGGAGACCCGTATTCAGAATACTCAGCAAGAAATTCATCAGCTGGTGGAAACAGGGGCTGAGTTCAAGAAAATATTCGGCACAGACCTGTCAGCTCAGGATGTGCAGGGAGCTATGGCCAATCTCAACAAGATGGGCAAGGACCTCAAAGAGGCTTCCTACGATTGGAAGAAAGTATCAGTCAAGATGGCTGAGTACCTCAAGAAATTCGTTGAGGCAGTCAACGCACTCAAGGAACGTCCAACCATTGAATCCCATGAGAACCTGAAGAAGAAAGTTGCCACTCTACAGGAGTCGCTTCGGTCACAGATTCAGGCTATCGAAAAGGCTCATAAACTTGAGCGCAATAAGAACTCCAAAGACCTCACCAAAGCACACGACGCTCTCCGTAATTACATAAAGGAGAGCAAGGCCAAGGAAAAAGAGCTCATGGAGCGCCTCAAGAAAGAGAAGAAGAAAACACGTGAACTCTATGAGAGAATGACCAAGCTTCAGGAATCCACTGAGCAGTACGTCAAGGAATCCATGAGTGATGATGTGAAGTACCTATTCGATGGAGCTGAGGGAGCAGGGCGTCAAGCTGAGGAGTACCGGGCCAAGAGCCGGGCACTCACAGAATCAGCCAATGGCAAATACCTGTCCGAGTCCAAGAGAGAGGTCAAAGAGTATGTAGATTCGCTTCTCAAGAAGCACGGGTCTTCTATCCTGCCTCACTTGAAAGAACTCAATAAAGCCAATAACTACCAAGAGGCTGTTGATACCTACATGAGACTCATGGATGCACGCATCAGCGTGGATTCAGACACTCTCCTAGATATGGACAACCCGATGATTTACGAAGCTCTGATGGAAGGCAGGTAATGGAGAAACAATCGGGCCCGAGAAGTTTGTACGTGGTGGAGGGCACATCTGAGGCCTTCACCAGTGGAGACGCAGCTCAAGCCTATTCAATCGTCCAACGCATTCACAATAAGATGAACGGAGGCACCGGCCGACCACCCGAGGTTGTGAGAGTTCGGGTGGATGGGGTTGACCTGGAGAGCGCTGTTGAAGCAGTCATAGACTCTGCCACAGAGAACGACCTCCAATGGTTTGCCAAGTTCATGGATGTCAATAGTATTGAAACCGAGGATCCTTACGATGGTGAGGATCCTATGGAAGACGCGGAACAGGAATAAATAGTTGAATTGGAAACGCTTGGGAGGTACCAAACACAGGTACCTTAGAGTAGGCAGCGTTCTCTACATATGGTGCGCGGGCACCTATGGATGGAAAGAGTGGGCCTACAACTTAGATATCAGACGCCGCAAGCTCTTAGGTCGACGGGTAAATGTACGCGACTATGAGGCCACGACCGACCTGTACGACCTCATAAAAAAAGAAGACGTTATAACTTCAGAATGCAAAGTCATCACATGTGGGTTCTCCCGCGGAGGGGGAATAGCACAGCTCCTATATTTATTCCTGAAACAGGTATATGGTATAGAGGTCGAGGTTCATTTATTCGCCTCTAAGCGTTCTGTCAGTAAAGCTGATGATATCAAGGTACAACATAACAGCGCAACCAAAGGAGATGTGGTACCTTATCTTCCTTTTTGGCCTCTATACCGGTTGCCTACTCTTGAATGGGTCGGCCCTAGGCAGCGAATGTCTTTAGCCCATAATGAACATGCAAAACTAGCGGCACATTGGCGCCACAATATAACTAAACAATAATAGAGGGGTTCATCTCTCTACTACCACTAATATAATAGAAAGCAACCGAACGTC
>PXBU01000312.1 GCA_003566795.1 Puniceicoccaceae bacterium
AGCTAACTTAGGCAACCCCGATCTTGCCGCCGAGACGATACCGCTGGAGGGTGTCCGGTTCTACCGCACCAGCATCCCGGTCGATGCGCGGGCTTGGCGCTTGTGGGTACAGGATACCGCAGATGACTCCAGCACACTTTCCAGGGCGCTGCGCGTGCGTCGTAATGCGGTGCCGACGCCGAATTCGATTGGAGATTGGGAGGGATTTGGGCAGCAGGACCGGTCCTCAATCGGGCAATCCTTGCTGGTGCCACCCTACATTGCTCCGGGGGAGGGGGATTCCTTCTTTGTCGCGGTGGTAGGGGACAAGTTATCCGAATTCCGGCTGGATTCGCGGCAACAGCCGATCCAGGACGTCGCCTTCAACAGCACCACCGATTCTTTCGGCGAGGATGGCGCCTGGTTTCATACGTTCCGCATCAGTTTGCCCGTAGACCAGATTGGATGGGAGGTCACCGCATTGCGTGAATTTGGGAATTCTTTTGTGTCGCTCCGCCAGAGTGAGGTGCCCAACGCCCGTGAGAACGACGCTTACTCCGAGGTGGAGGGCGGTGTTTCCAACTCAGCCACGCTGGTCCCGCCCACGCTCAGCGATGGGACCCACTATGTGACCGTGTATGGTGACAGCGGTTTCGAGGCATCGATGCGCAACCGCAATCCGGTGGTGACTCCCATCGACTTTATCAGTGAGACGGCCAACGATGATCCCAATCGAGTTGGTTGGCGGTATTTTTCGATGACTGATATCGAAGACCAGCTGGGGCGGGACGACTGGATGCTGGATTTGCTGGGCGCGCATCCCGAGCTGGAAATTGCCATACGACGCAACAATCTGCCTGGGTTCTGGCAATACCGGGACGATGGCGATGATCGTTTTGAGCGCCTGAACGACCAGGATAACAGCAACGGCTATCTGCAGAACCTCGGCCACCAAGCCGACATTTGGTATATCGGGATATATTCAGAAGGCGCTGCCCTGGGGTCGTTCACGCTTGATTCGGGGGAAATTCCCCGGCCCGGCAGGCCGTTCGAGTCGGATGACACCTTTACGATAACCGATCTGCGGGCGAGCGAGTGGACCTATTTCCGAATAGAGGTGCCGGAGACCATCGAGGGCGAAGAGGTCTTGGGCTGGGAGCTCCGATCTGAGAAGATCGCAGGAGATTTACCCTACATGCGCTTACGGCGTGACGCGCCGCCATCCAGTATTAGTACGGGGGGAGTTAACCACTCAGACACAGATTGGTCTTCTGGGCGGCAAACCGCAGCTGATACGGAATGGAGTCGCCGGCCTGATTCGGCGGGCGGAAGTTTGCAGGACACCACTGAAATTATCAGCATGGGCATGGGGCAGGCATTGGAGCCTGGCACGTATTATTTAGGGTTTCGCGGCCGAGCCAACACAGACCCGGCTTCGCTGAATTGGACCAGTCGGGCCATCGGAGCGAGTGGGACCGGAATGAGTTATGAAATTGAAGAGCTGGCGTTCGATGGCGGAAGTGTCAGTGGCACTCTGGCCCCCCGTGAAATCGCCTATTATAAAGTTGAGGTGCCGGAAGAGACCCCGAGTTGGAAATTCCATCTCGAACTTCCGGCGGATCATGAGGGACGGCTATACTTTCGCCGCGAGCATTTACCCAACCCGGTAGCACCGCTGTCCACCAGCCCGGGACAAACGCCGATGAATCCCCTGGCAGCTCAGGGGATGGTGAGCTCGGTGGGGTCGGAACACTATGTCCTCTGGCCCTTCGCCTCCAGCCACACGGTGGACGATTACATCGCGCCCGGCACCTACTACCTACTGGTGGTGAGTGAGGGGCAAAATGCTCCACACGGTTCCTCTTCCCTCGAGTCAAGAATCGGGACGGGATCAATCAATTATACCCTGCACAGTATAGGCGAGGCCGAAATTCATGACCTCGGCACCTTGGGTGCGGCACCCGAGGTGGACATCATGGGGGATTTCGAGGCGGGAGAAATCCGCTATTATCAATTCTCGACGGGCCCTGATTTTGCAGGGGCGCGTATCGGGGTGGACTCGTCTCCGGGCAATGCCGTAATCACTTTACACGAAGATGTGCTGCCTTCCCGGACCGGGATGAGTTACGGCCACTATGCCGGGCGTTATGAATTATCTTCCCTGTGGCGTGACGAGGATGTCATTTACCTGGGTGCTGGCGAGCCCACCACTTACACCATCGCCGTTAGCAGTCCTAGTGCCAATGAGATGATGGCCTCGACCTACTCCTTAAGTATCGAGCCACTGGAGCCGCAACCCGCCGACTTCGACGATTTCACTGCCACGGTCGAGGATCTCGGCGTTGGGGAGTGGGTGCATTACGAAGTCACGGTGCCGGAAACCTTGAATGGGGAGGAAATTTTGGCATGGGAGATACGGGTGCTTCCCACCAGCTCTGATCGTCCCACTCTTTACCTCAGCAAGGACGAACCCGCTGCGGACAGAACCTCCGAGTGGTCGAGTGGGGAGGGTGGCGGCCCGTGGGTGGATGAGAGCTGGACCAGCAATGCGCTGGCGATCCAGGAGGACTCTGCGGGCTGGGCTGCCTACGGAGCTTCCGCCGACGGGTCGGTAAGCCCTGAAGCCTATTTGATCTCGCTGCCGATGGGACAACCGCTCGAGCCGGGGACCTATTACGTCTCTTTCTATAACGAACGAAATAACTCGATATCCGAGTTTGCCTGGACCAGCCGTGCGCTGGGACCGCCAGACTCCGGGATGAGTATGGAAGCGCAACCGCTGGCATTTGACGGTGGAATGGCCAGCGGCGAGTTGATGCCGCGGGAACTCGCTTACTACTATGTCGATGTGCCTGAAGGCCAAGCCAGCTGGTCCTTCCAACTGGAACTGGGCGAAGATGAAGCGGCGTCACTGTATGCGCGCAGAGCCTTCGTTCCCAATTCGCGGACACATGTTTTCTCTAATCGTCCCAGCACCGATCCGGCGGGTGGTGGCCAGACCCGCTTGCAGGAAGAGGGGGCTTATCGATTTGTGCAATGGCCTACTGCCGGTGAGACGGAGATCGCGCCGGGACGTTATTACCTGATGGTGGTTGGTGAAGGGCAGGAGCCCGCCTTTAATCGTATTGGAACGGGCGAGATAAATTATGAACTGCAGAGCCATGGCGAGGCGAGCGTGACCGGACTCGGCCTTATCCCTGACGACGCAGTTGTCGAGCAGGCTGACCGTACCTACGATCCGGCAGAGTACAACTACTACCAGTTCGAGCTACCGGAAGGGGTGCTGGCAGTCAGTCTGGCCCTCTCGGAGCGGGAGGGTGATCCCCGGCTGCGGCTGGGCAAGGCAGAAGTGGCTCCTTCCGTTTTAGGTGGCTACGGGCATTACAGCGGGCGCAGTGCGGAGTGGGACAGCTCGAATCAGATCACCATCTCCGAGCCTGAGGCGGGCACCTACACGCTGGCAGTTGGGCATGGTTTGGGCACTGCCAACAATCCGCAAGTGGCGGCGGGGGGATACACCTTGACGATTGAAACAGTCGCCGCACCGGACATCGATTTTGATGGCTATACCGATACCGTTACGAATCTCGGGGCAGGTGCATGGGCCTATTACCGGGTGGAAATCCCGGAAGACCTTGACGGCTCCGCGCTGCTCGGCTGGGAGGTCCGGTTAGAGGAGTGGACGGGGGCGACAGCACCCAAGTTCCTGATTCGGCGCGACCAACCGCCGGAAAACGCGGAACCCTTGGCCGATAGTGGGCTGAATCGTAACGGCGATGAATGGCCCACGGAGGCATGGGCGCACTCGCACTTCGCTATCCAATCCACGTCTTGGAGCAACGAACGAATTCCAAGAGACTGGACGCAACGGCAATTCTCGGCTGACGGGTCCCAGCGATACCAGTCTTACCAGATAACGCTCCCTTTTGGTCGGCCGTTGGAGGCGGGCACTTATTACATCGGCTTCCACAATCCCGACGACACCGATCCCGTCAGCTTTACCTGGTCCTCGGGTGCGGTTGCTGAGGTGGATTCCGAAGCCAGCTATGTGGTGGAGGAGCTGTCCTTCGCGGACGGTGAGGTGAGCGGCGAGCTGCTGCCGCGCGAAGTCGCCTACTATGCGGTGGACGTCCCCGAGGGTGTTTCGAGTTGGGCCACCGAGCTGGAACTGCCGGCCGGGCACGAGGCCGCACTCTACCTACGGAAGAAATTCATCCCGAATGCCATGCTTAATGGTGGACCAACAGCTGACCCTGCCGGGTGGGAGAGTCCCCCAGACTATCACACCCGCCTCAGCAAGCCGGGGTCGCAACGATTTGTGCAATGGCCGGACGATGGCGATGAGAGCATTCCCGCCGGGCGCTACTACCTGATGGTCGCGGCGATCGGGCAGGAGCCGGAATCTGATTCACGAATTGGAACGGGTGTGGCTAGCTACACGCTCCGCAGCAGCGGTGAAGCGGAGGTGACTGATTTGGGTGAAATCCCGCTGGGAACAGCCGTCACGGTCGATCCGGTGACCTATGCTGCCGGAGCACTCCACTATTATCAATTCTCGGCTCCCGTAGGTGCCGCGGCCCTGGAAATGAAGTTGTTTGACCGCACGGGGGAGCCACGCATGTGGTATCGAGCCGATTCCATGCCTCCCGGTGGCGCGTGGTATGGGCAATACAATGGACGCGGTGCGACCCAAGTTTCAAACGAATTGATCAGCCTCCCCAAGCCGGAGCCGGGTAGTCCACGCACTGTCACAATCGGTGATATCGGGAATCCTCCCGGCACCGGTTCGTTCACCTTCCAGGTGGAGGCAGTGGTCCCCGAGTCGCTGGACTTCTCGGAAATCCCGAACAACCAGGCCAGCGGGTCGCTGGCACCCGGACAAAGTGACTACTTCGATGTGGAGGTGGCCGATACCGTTGAACTGACAGTCGAGGGTGACATTCCCGAGGAGGTCGAAGTCCTCGGCTGGAAGTTGACGCTCAATGAAGATGAGGGTGAAGCGGAGATGCGGGTGCGCTTCGAGGATATACCCGAAGGTAGCGGCTCGGGTGGCGGCACGCAGACTTTGTTCCGCCAGGGCACTATGTTGATTGTGCCTCCATTCCTCGCACCCGGGACATGGACGATTGAGGTGCGTGGTGTGAGTGCCACCTCCTATACGCTGACCAGTGAGCCGATCACCATCCACTCACTTGAGCGGGAGATATGGGAAATGCCCCAGCGCGGTGAGCCTGCGACCACTCCCGGACTGTTTGGTGCCGACATTGGGGATACGGGAGTCGACGCAGTCGGCGATCCGCTTCCCGGCGATCAGGGGGTCAGTGTCGGGCAAGGAAACTTCCATCTCTATGCGGTTGATATCCCGGCAGGGAACGGCGGGCTACTGAGGACGGCATTGGAGGCGATCTCCGGCACACCGGAATTATTCATTCGCCCGGCTGAAATGCCCTCGGGCGATCACAACGAATATGTGCACGAACTGGAGGGGAGCGGGGCAACGGAATACGGAAACTGGGTGCCCTGGGACGTTCGGGACAACGATGAGTTGGAAGCTGGCCTGTGGTTTTTGAAGGTCCGGGCGGCGGGCGATTCAAATGCCCGCTACCGCTTGCGACTTGCCCACAATGAGGTCCCCAGGGTGCGTGCGCTCGCGATGGATGGCGGCGAACGCTCGGATCAAACCCTCGCTGGTGGCGACTGGCGCTACTACCGGGTCGATCCACCCGCAGCCATGGAAGACATGCCAGCGGAGTGGACGCTCAGTTTCGAACGTGTGTCCGGCTCTCCGGTGGTATATTTCCGCGATTCCGCTCCGCCTGGTGTTCATGGCGGCAACAGCACCAGCGACATTCGCGAGTGGGGGAATGCCGGCCCACGCCGTCACGCGCCGACTCGCATCACCGAGACCGAGACCCGAATCATCCCGGGCACGGACCTGCGCCCCGGCAAGCCACTCTACCTTGGGGTGCGGTCGAATAACGACGCGGTTTTCCATCTCTCGTCCTCCATCAGCGTGTCAACGATTGAGCCGGAATATGGGCCCTTCGAGTCACTCTCGCCGGAGGGGGGCACACTGGATGTCGAATTCGGTGGGCGGGAAATCCGCAGCTGGCACATTGTCGTGCCGCCCGAAGCCGAAGTCTTCTGGAATCACCTCTCCAGCCACGACAGCGATATCGAACTCTATCTAAATCGCACCTTCCTGCCGCTGCCAACCGAGGGCACTTACCAGTGGAGCAGTGAGGGCGCGTCCGACTCCTCATACCGCCGGGTCTTCGGATCGGTGCCCCCGCTGGACCGGGAGTATTTCCTGACTGCTGTCAATACCAGCACCACCCCAGGCAAGACGCTGCAACTGCAAGTGGATGTGCGGCCCTTCGACTTGGATGTGAGCACCTCCGGCGAGGGCAGTGTGATGGTCGATCCCGAGGAAGATAGTTATCTGCTGGGTGACAGCGTCACGCTCACCGCTGAGCCGGATATCGGTTGGGAGTTTGACGGGTGGACGGGTGACGTCACCTCAGCCGAAAACCCGCTCACCATCGAGCCGACGGAGGATATTGCGGTGACGGCCAACTTTGCCCCGCTCGACGGACTTTTCCTCGCCGAGGCAGAGGTGTTGACCGAGTATCTGGTGGTGGGTGCCGGACCAGGCGACCCGGTAGAGGTGGAGCTGACTCTGGTGAATAACGGATCCGAGGCGGAATCCTTCTTGCCGGAGCTGACCTTCCATGCCGCTGGCTCTACTTGGGCGGGTATCGAGCCGTCCGAGCCGATCGAGGTCGCTGCGGGAACCATCGAAACCGTCGTAATCGAATATGACATGGAAGGAGTGACGGTGATCGATGCCGGAGAGCACTACGAGGTCGAGGTCAACGGGATCGCAGCAGGATCTTTTGTCGGGATGTTCCTCTATCACTACTTAGAGGTCGGCTACTACGAAGATGCGGTGCTGGAGGGGACGACGGAGACCCTGTGGTTCTATATCTACGGTCCTCCCAACGAAGACCGGGAAGTCACCCTGCCGCTGAAAAAGAATGGAGTCGTCATCGATGAAGTGACGGTCACGGCACCGGAGGGAACCTGGTTTGGTTGGGATGAGCTCGAGTTCACCTATGAGTCGCTCGGTGAGACAAGTATCACTCTGGGTGGAATCGAGGCTGACGGCTCGCCACTGGCGGTTCTTACGGAAGCCGATCTCAATTCTACGGTCGAGATCTCGAGCGTCGACTTTCCTGAGGCGGCCTTCGTCGATAATCCCGTGGATATCGTCGTCTTGCTTGAGGAGATCGATGATGCCGGCTTCGATGGTGAGATCGAACTGAATCTAACGGCTAAAGGAGACGGCATCGGCAGCGCAACCGTTACTGTGCCAGCGGGAGGAACCGCCGAACATGTATTCACCCACACTTTCACCGATACCGGCAGCTACGATCTCGAACTGAACGGCGACATCGTGGGGGAGATCCATGTCAACACTCCCGAGGATGTGGAGTTCTCTTCGCCGGCGGTAACACCGGAAAACCCGCTGCTCGGACAAACTCTGGTTGTCACATTTGAGGTGGACAGTCAGCTGGAGGTTCCCACCGCGTTCGAAACGACATTGCTGGTCGATGGCATCATAGTTGCTGAATACGAGGGGATCGTGGATGGTTTGGATGGGCCCAAGACCCTGATCGCGTATCACCTGCCGACAGTTCCCGGCATTTTGGAAGTCGCGATCGGCGATGGCGGACCTGTGACGACCGAAGTTGAAAAGGCATGGCCGGGCTTTGCCCTTTTCGACGGGCGCAATGCCTATAGTCCTGTCCTGAATGGCCCGCAAAGTGATGTCTCGACAAGTTGGACGTATGGGGTCGGCTCAACCACGATCATGCGTTCCTCCCCTGCCATTGTCGATGAGGTGGTTTACTTCGGGACCGGGGACGAGCGGGTACTCGCTGTCGCTGCCGATACTGGAAATGAAATATGGGAATTCAGTGCTGATGAGAGTATAAGCGGCTCGCCCGCTGTGGTGGACGGTATTGTTTACGTCGGCAGCAATGCGGGGACGTTTTATGCCTTGGACGCAGGCAACGGGACGCAGTTGGACTCCTTGGACCTGGGTGCCTCGATCTCCACTTCGCCCGTCGTGGTGGGTGAGTTGGCCTATGTCACAGTCTTTTCGGATCCAGGAAAAATTCTGGCGGTGGATATCAATGAGATGGAAATTGTTTGGGAATTTTCCGCGATTGACAGGATCAACGCATTTCCGGCCTTCGCTGACGGTGTGCTCTACTTTGGCAGTTGGGACGGCTACCTTTACGCCATCGATGCCTCGCCGGAGTCGATGAGCGACCAAGAGCGCGTCTTGTGGCAGTATGATGCTTCCAACCAAGTCCGCTCGACTCCGACGGTCGTCGACGGGGTTGTCTATTTCGGCAGTGGATCCTTTGTCGGGTCGGGGGCCATCCATGCGGTGGAAGCCGATACGGGCGATCTGCTCTGGGTGGCACCGACGAACAGCGGGGGGGGGCAAAATGCCGTCGTGGCCGACGGGACTCTCTTGGTCGGCGAGCTCAACGGAAAATTTCACGCGATCGACATTACGGATGGTTCGGAAAATTGGTCTTTCCGGGCACCGCATGAGTTATCGATGTTTGGCGGTCCTACCGTCGCTGGAGAATCGGTGTATTTCGGCACGGTTGGCAGCACCTCCTTCAACCGACGGGTCTATGCGCTGAACCGCGCGAATGGGGCAGTTTACTGGGAAGTCTCAAAGGGATCGGTTCACACAAAACCAGCGGTGCTCGATGGGGTGCTTTATCTGGCCAGCGATGGAGTTGGGCTGACGGCAATTGATGGATCGATGGAGACACCTACCTACTCCATCTCGGTTGATACCGATGGTGAAGGCACCGTTCAAATTGATCCCGATCTGGAAGCATACGAACCGGGAATGGAAGTCACTCTGACCGCGATCCCTGCGGCTGGGTGGGAATTTGCCGAATGGAGCGGTGATCTTTTCGGATCCGAAAACCCGATCACCACGACGATCAGCTCTGACATCAATGTCACCGCAAGTTTCTTCGAGCCGCTGACCTATGCCGGCTTGTCCTTCCAGACTTTCGGCATGGCCTTCGACCCCGGAGTGGACGAGAGCCAGGAATGGTTTGTCCAAAGTGAGACGGTTCCCGATGGTGCTTCGGATGCCTTGCAAAGTGGCCAGGCGCAGGACTCGGTCACCTTCGGAGGCTACTCCTACATGGAGACCGTTGTCGAGGGTCCGGGGACGCTGAGCTTCGAGTGGAAACTGGAACAAGGCGATCCAGGGGATATGCTCGATTTTGGTGACATGATGGGGCAGTTCTATGAGAGTTTATCCACGACGACCGATTGGACGGAGGTCTCGTTTGAACTCGGGCCTGGCACGCATACTGTTTATTGGAGCTTCAACGGACTCTTTGAACCGAATACTCCGCAGACGGGTGGCTTCGTCGGCAATCTAAATTGGGAGCCTGACAGCCCGCCGGAGCCGCCGGACATGGAGGCCGCCAGCGTCACGCTGGATATGGATGGTGCCGGGAACATGGTTCTGACCGTGGATATTCCTGCTGCGCCGGGCGGCGAGTCCTTCGCGCTGGAGACTTCGCAGGACTTGATTGACTGGGAGCCGGTGGATGGCACTGCGGCTCGAATCGACGAGTTCCCCTATACCTGGGATCCAATCGAGATCGATGAGGAAGCCGACTCCCAGCGATTCTGGCGCGTGATTTGGCTGGCTCCGGTCGGCATCTAATCGGACTGCGCCCAGCTCGCCGCTCAAATAAGCTTGATGGCAAAACGCGCATCAGCGATTTGCCATCAAGCGGCAACGAGATTTTGCTTGTAGTGCTTCGCTATAGCCTTTGCCTACCGAGTAATCGATTGCTATGGACAAGCTTAGAGAACTGAACGCACTGGTTA
>PXBU01000050.1 GCA_003566795.1 Puniceicoccaceae bacterium
ACGAGGCCGAAGTTATTTACTGGGGCTTATGCCCCGATTGCCAATCCCAACAATAACCTACAACACGATTGATCAATTATGGACGCATACGATACCAACAAAAGCAATAACAGTGGCGGCACGTGCCCGGTGCCGCATGGATCTGCCAGCAGCTCCGAGGGCAAATGCCCGGTCATGCATGGCGGCAATACTTCAATGGAAAATAAGCCACTGCACTGGTGGCCCAAATCGCTGAATCTGGAGATTCTGCACCAGCATGACAGCAAAACCAATCCCATGGGCGAAGACTTTGATTACCAGGAGGCTGTCAAGACGCTCGATTTTGATGCGGTGAAGAAAGATTTGACCGCACTGATGACAGACAGCCAGGACTGGTGGCCAGCCGACTGGGGCCACTACGGCGGTCTGATGATCCGCATGGCGTGGCACGCGGCCGGCTCCTACCGCATCGGTGATGGGCGGGGTGGTGCCGGCACTGGCAATCAGCGCTTCGCCCCGCTCAACTCCTGGCCGGACAATGCCAACCTGGATAAGGCCCGTCGTCTGCTCTGGCCGATTAAAAAGAAGTATGGCAACAAGCTCAGCTGGGCAGACTTGATCGTGCTGGCGGGTAATGTGGCCTACGAATCGATGGGTCTGAAGACTTACGGCTTCGGTTATGGCCGGGCCGATATCTGGCATCCGGAAAAAGATACCTACTGGGGTGCGGAGACCGAGTGGCTCGCCCCCAGCGACGAGCGCTACGACAATGTCGATGCGCCGGAGACAATGGAGAACCCGTTGGCAGCCGTCCAGATGGGCCTGATCTATGTCAATCCGGAAGGGGTTAACGGCATTCCGGATCCGCTCAAGACTGCCAAGCAGATACGCGAGACCTTCGCCCGCATGGCGATGAACGACGAAGAAACCGTCGCGCTGACCGCGGGTGGCCACACCGTGGGCAAATGCCACGGTAACGGTCGCGCCGAGAATCTCGGCCCCGAGCCGGAAGCGGCCGATGTGCAGGAACAAGGTCTCGGCTGGATCAACCACAAGACCCGCGGTGTCGGGCGTGATACCGTCACCAGCGGCATCGAAGGGGCCTGGACGACCAACCCCACCCAGTGGGACAACGGCTACTTTGATCTTTTGCTCAACTACGAGTGGGAGTCGAAGAAGAGCCCGGCAGGTGCCTGCCAATGGGAGCCGGTGGATCTACCAGAGGAGAAGAAACCGGTCGATGTGGAGGACGGGGAAACGCGCTACAATCCGATCATGACCGACGCCGATATGGCGATGAAGATGGACCCGACTTACCGGGAGATCTCTGAGCGCTTCGCCCAGGACCCCGCCTATTTCTCCGAAACTTTTGCGCGTGCCTGGTTCAAGTTGACCCACCGCGATATGGGGCCGAAGGTCCGCTACATCGGGCCGGAAGTGCCGGATGAGGATTTGATCTGGCAAGACCCGGTTCCGGCAGGCTCCAAGGACTACGATGTGGCCGCCTTGAAAGCGAAGATCGCCGCATCTGGTTTGAGCATTGGTGAAATGGTCGCGACCGCGTGGGACAGCGCCCGCACCTTCCGCGGTTCGGACATGCGCGGTGGCACCAATGGTGCGCGTATCCGCCTCAGCCCGCAGAAAGACTGGGAGGCCAACGAGCCGGATCGTCTGAACAAGGTGCTCAGCAAGCTCCTGCCGCTGGCCAGGGAAGCGGGTGCCAGCATCGCCGATACCATCGTGTTGGCAGGCAATGTCGGCGTGGAGCAGGCGATCAAAGCTGCTGGACTCGCAGTGGACGTGCCGTTTTCGCCGGGCCGTGGTGACGCCACTCAGCAGCAGACCGATGTGGATTCCTTTGAGCCACTGGAGCCAGTGGCCGATGGCTTCCGCAACTACCAGCCGAAGAGCTACGCGGTGAAGCCGGAAGAACTCATGCTGGACCGGGCGCAATTGCTCGGCCTGACCGCGCCGGAGATGACGGTGCTCGTTGCTGGTCTGCGCTTGCTCGGTGCCAACTACGGCGGGACGCCATTTGGTGTGCTCACCGATCAGCCCGGTGCAATGACCAACGACTTCTTCGTCAACCTCACTGACATGCGTTACACCTGGAAGCCGGTTTGTGAAAACGGCTACGAAATTTGTGAGCGCAAGAGTGGCGAGGCGAAGTGGACGGCGACGCGCGTCGACCTGGTCTTTGGCTCGAACTCCATCCTTCGCGCCTACGCCGAACTCTACGCTCAGGACGACAATCAGGAGAAGTTTGCCAAAGATTTCGTTGCCGCCTGGAACAAGGTGATGGAAGCTGGCTGCTTCGAGCTTGGGTAAACCGTAGCGACTGGGTTAACCCCAGGATCAGTGATGTTTGAATCGAGACAAGCGGCTTGATCGCGGGATAAACCCGCTCGCTACAGGAGAACTCGTAGCGACTGGGTTAACCCCAGGATCAATGATGTTTGAATCGAGGCAAGCGGCTTGATCGCGGGATAAACCCGCTCGCTACAGTTGGTGCTTCTCGCGATAAGCCACCGGTGTCATTCCGTAGCGCGTCTTGAAGAGGCGCGCTACGTTGGTTTCGGAATGCTCGCCCATGGCGTAGGCGATCTCGGCCACCGTCCGTTCGGTTTCGAGCAGCATCCGGGCAAATGCTTCCAAGCGCCGGTCCTGGATGTAGCTGAAAAGGCTCATCCCGGTCACCGCTTTGAAGCGGTCGTAGAGTCGACGCCGGGAGACGCTCACTTGGTGCACCACGTCCTCCACATTAAGTTTGCGCTGCAAGTGCTTGCGAATGTAGGCGATGGCCTTGCCGACTTCGGGGTCGCGGCTCTGGGCGGCATCAGTGGAAGGGCGCGCCACCACTGAAGTGGGCTCGATCACCACATCGCGCGGCACTTGCCTGTAATTTTGTCCGGCTTCAAAGCGGCCTGCCAGATAACGGGCGGCATCGTAGCCTCCGCGGCGGATATTGAGTTGCACGCTGCTGATGGAAACTTGGGCCAGGTCGCAGATGGACTCGTCGTTACCTACACCGATCAGGGCCACCTCGTCGGGGATGCGCAGGTCTGCGGCCAGGCAGGCCTCCTGCACTAGGAGGGCGAAGTCATCGGTGCAGCAGAAGATGCCGACCGGTTTCGGCAATTGCTTCAGCCAGGTGGAAAAAATCTGATGACTCTTATCCCAGCCGAAGAATTCCCGGCCTTCCGTCGTTTCGAAGCGGCTAAGTTCGCCACCCAAAGAGCGGATGCGGACCGCAAATCCGTCGCCCCGCAGACGAGACCAGAAAAAGGTCTGCACGCCACAGTAGGCGAAATGCCGCAGGCCCGCCTGGTGCAGATGCTCCGCAGCGAGTTGTCCGGCCACGAGGTCGTTGACGACGATGTTGGGAACCTTCGTGCTGCATTCGGTCGTCGGACTGTAGATGACCGGCAGGGAGGTCCCCAGCAAATCATCGTAGCGGTGGGGGGAACTCTCCCGGATGACGAGGGCATCCGGTCGCCACTGTCGGAGCAAGGTCTTGGGGTCGGCCATTTGCCCGAAGAGATAGGGCACGTTGCGATAGAATTGCCAGGGGCCATGCAACTTGGCGTAGTCGGCAATCCCGCGCAGCAACTCACGCTCGTAGTGGCGCACGCCCTGGATGAAGAGGGCGACGCTGGGGATTTTATGACACATAATGAAGATACAGTTGCACGAATAGAGGTTGTCGGGCAACCTGAAATGCAGTAGCATACCTTTTTAACAAAACAAATTATGGGAAAAATCGGAATCGGACTAAATCTGGAGGCCATCCGGACCTCGCACAAAAACTTCGAATGGGGCATCGAATTTGCCGCCGACCTCGGCTATGAATATGTGGAGCCGATGGTCCACTGGGGCCGTGAGCTGCTCAGTGAGGCACGCTACTTCCACAGTGTGTCCATGCTCGACGATCCTTATCGAATCAAGGACTGCGTGGAGAAGCACGGGTTACAACTCTCAGCCTTATCTTCGCACAGCCAGGCCTCCAAGCCGGAAATCGGGGTGGAGTATCTCAAGCAGGCGGCCCGCTTTGCCGCCGAGGCCGGTGCGCCCATCCTCTGCACGCACGAGGGGCACAAGCAGCCCTGGACGACGGCCGAGGAGGACTTTGTCTTGATCCGCTACACGCTGATGGAGGCGCTCAAAGTCTGTGAGCGCCGCGGGATCAAGATCGGATTCGAGACCCACCAGACTTACACCCTCGATCCGGACCTGTATGACAAATGCCTGAGTATCGTCGACTCGCCGAACCTCGGGGCCAATTACGATACCGGCAACGCCCACCTGGGCGGCCACGACGCCGTCGAGTGGTTCGACCGGGTGAAGGACCGCGTCATTCACGTCCACGCCAAGGACATCTCGGTGGAGCAGTCCGAGGCCGAGCGTGGCAAGGTGATGGGCACGGCCGTCGGCTGCGCCTGCGGCGAGGGCCTAGTGGACTACGAGGCCATCTTCAAGCTCTGCCGCGACTTGCCGCAGGACATCGTCTTTAGTGTCGAATGCGGCACCCTCGACCAGGCGGAACGCAGTGTCGCTTATCTGAAGCGCATTCGGGAAGAAATCCTCGGTTGAGTCCCTCGCAAGTACGCACCGCTTTCAGCATAAAATAAAATCAGCCGCCAGGCGAACCGGGAGCGACTTCAGCGGTCTCTAAGGTCCAGTCTTGTTCAACCCAATTAAAGCCCCCACCTAAATATGAAACAAAATATGAAACGTCGTCACTTCCTCGCCAGCTCGCTCACTGCGGGTGCTGCTTTGACTATTCTGCCTGCGCGCGCATGGGCGGGCACTCACAAGAATTCCACGCTGCAATTGGCCCAGGTGGGCTGTGGCCGCATGGGGCGCGGCGACATGACGAATATCATGAATCAAGGTTGGGGCGATCCGCTGAATGCCCGGGTGGTGGCTTGTTGCGATGTGGACATGAATCGTACTGCCGATAGGGCTAAGGAAGTGGAGGCCTTCTACCAGGAAAAAGGTGAAGCCAAGGTGGACGTGAAGCTCTACAGCGACTACCGCGAGTTGCTGCAGCGCGACGATATCGACGGTTTGATTATTTCGACGCCGGAGAACTGGCATGCTCTCATCGGGGTGGCCGCTGCCAATAGGGGGATGCACATGTATATCCAAAAGCCGCTGACCTACTCGATTCCGGAGGGGCGGGCCCTGGTCAATGCGGTCCGCGCAAATAATGTGATCGTGCAAACGGGGTCCCAGCAGCGTTCGAATGTCCGTTTTCGCCAAGTTTGCACCATCATCCGCAACAACTGGCTGGGTAAATTGAAAAAGATCGAAGTCGGGGTGCCTACCGACAGTGGCCGAGCCGATGGCGAACCGACCGCTGTGCCCGGATATTTCGACTACGATATGTGGCTCGGGCCTTGTCCGGATGTACCCTACATCGAATCGCGGGTGCATCCGGATGGGGACTTGAGTCGGCCGGGATGGCTACAAGTGGAGCGTCATTGCCTCGGTATGATTACTGGTTGGGGCACGCACATGTATGATATCGCCCAATGGGGAGTGGACGCGGATGATAGCGGACCCACCACGATTGAGGCCACCGGCGAATTTCCGGATCGCGGGCACTTTGACGTGCATGTCGGGTATCAGGGTGAGGCAGTTTACGATAACGGTGTTGTCATGACCTCCGGCAGCGGTCGTGCAGGGGTTAAGTTCATCACTGAAGACGGTTGGGCTTACTGCGCGCGGGGCAGGATGGAGTGCAGCGACAAGGAGCTACTGCGCCGTCAACCGACTGGCGATGAAACGCAGCTCTACACCAGCACGAACCACTACGTGGACTTTTTGCAGTCCGTTCGCGACGGGCGCGATCCGGCCTGCCCGGTCGAGGTGGGGCACCGGTCAAATGCGGTCTGTTTCTTGCATCATATTTCCATGAAGCTCGGAGGGCGTAAGCTCAAGTGGGATCCTGTGAACGAAGTGATTCTGGACGATCCCGAGGCCAACGCCATGCTGCAAGTATCAGAGCGGGCACCTTACAAGCTTTAGCGATCACTATTGACAGGTAATTCCCCGCACTTATCTTCAGAGATCTGATGCGTAGAATATCTTTATTTGTTTTAGCCCTGCTGGCAGGGGCCTCAATTGCTGTGCAGGCGCAGCGTGTGTCGGCGTTTGAACTGGACCAGGCGTGGAAAGATCTGGTGGCTGAGCGCGCACCGAAGGCACCAGCGGTGGAACCGAAGGCGCCGCGCAAGGTGCTGGTCTTCTCCCTGGTGACAGGTTTTGTGCATTGGTGCATTCCCCATAGCGAGGCGGTGATCGAGATTCTTGGGAACGAGAGTGGTGCCTACGAGACAGTGGCCTCCGAGGATATCGAGATCTTCCGTCCAGAACGTCTGCGAGAATTTGACGCTGTGGTACTCAACAATAATTGCCCGGATCGTAGCGAGCGGGATATGTTTCACGACGTGTTGATCGGTAAGATCGACGAGTTTGGCGAGAAGTATCAGGATATGCCGCTGGCTGAGCGCGAAGCATTGGCGAAAATGCTCTATCGCAGTTTGGTCGATTACGTCGCTGAAGGCGGCGGCCTGGTCCTGCTGCATGGCGCCATTACCAACTTCAACTACTCGGATGAATTCAGTGCGATGGTCGGAGGGAGCTTTGACTACCATCCGCGGCAGCAGGACGTCACCTTGCTGCCGGTCCAACCGGACCATCCGCTGCTGGAGCCTTTTGGTGGCAAGCCCTTCGTCCACTTTGATGAACCCTACGTCATGGACCGTGCCTACGAAAATTTTGATTTTGCGCCCTTGCTGAAAATGGACCTCGCCAGCCTTAATATTCGTAATGAGCGGCGGCGCGCGCAATTGGCGGAGCTGCCGCGCTACGTCGCCTGGATCAAGCCCTATAAGAAAGGCCGGGTCTTCTTCAGTTCGCCTTCGCACAACGCGCAAAGCTTCGAGCGCCCCGAGCTGTTGGGCTTCCTGCTGAACGGCATGCAGTATGTCCTGGGAGATTTGGAATGTGACGACCAGCCGATCGGGCGGGAAGCGGCCCTACGGGCTCACGCGGAATCCGCTGCCTGCTGCGGCGGGCATTAATCCTGCAGGACAGGCCGTGCGGTGGAAGACGGCACTGTCGTGCCATCGCTACGGTCTCATTATGTGGAAAATCTTATTTTGAGCTCCACTGTTATTCGGATTAGAAAAGCTTAAGTTTCGATGATGCTCATCTTCTTAAGGCGCAGAAATGAAGGCTTATCGTTGAATTTTGAATCAGCTGTGGTCTGGATACTCTCACTCCTATGTTGTTACGGATTCTGGCATATTTTATCGCGCTACAAACCAGCCTACTGGCATCGCAAGCCATCGAGGGCTTGGTGGTGGCGAGGGATGCATCCGCCAGAACTCTCGAACTGGAGCTGTCCACCGCGACCAGCTCCGATTGGGGGGCGGGCGATAGGCAGTTGTTTCGGGTGAGCCGCGGCGATGCCGAGATCGACTATTCGGGCAGGATCATTCGGGCCAATGCCGTTTTTTACAACAACGCCTGGCATCTGGAGCAGCTATTTCCGGTCAATGGTGACGGCGCCGATGCAGTTGCCGCAGTGAATCAACGCTTCCACCAGCTGACTGCCGGGATGCGGCGTGGCCGATTCATCCGGCGGGGTGATGCGGTTCCGAATTTTGGGATGATTAATCAGGACGGGGAATTTGTTCAGATCCACGCGCTGCAAGGTAAGCCTTATGTGTTAACTTTTATCTTCACCCGCTGTGCGGTGGCGAACATGTGTCCGGCAACGAGCACGAAGATGCAAGAGCTGCAGGAGAAGGCCCGTGCAGAGGGTCCGGCGGATCTACAATTTGTCATCATTAGTTTCGACCCGGCTTTCGACTCCCCGGGCACGCTGCGCACCTATGCGCGCGGCTACGGCATGAAGCTGGATAACTTTCACCTGCTCACCTACAATCAAAAATTGATCGACGGCCTGCTGCGGCAGTTTGGTATTTTGACGCTCGAAGAGGATGGCACGATCAACCACACGATGGCCACGCTGCTGGTCGACGCGGAGGGTCGCGTCGCCCATCGCAGAGAGGGCCCAAACTGGCGGGTGGATGATTTTTTGCAGGCCGCGCAGGCGCTGTAACAGGTCCGCTTGTCGGACGGGTCCTGTGGCGTGTCCGCTTGTCGGACGCCCGGGCGTTCGGGTGGTGGTGGACTTTCTCAGAAGTCAGAAGTCAGAGGACCGAGGCTAGAGGACCGAGGCCAGATGGTGGTGAATCATGACTTATGGAACGTTTGGGATCAGCTGAACGGGCGGTCGCCGCTTGGTGTTTTCTCGGCCGCAACGCGCGCCCGGCGAGCGGGCACGCCACGGGGGGTGGCTTTGTGGGAAGCGTTGGATTTATTAGCGTATGCTCTGGATGCCTTCAGCCAGGACCTCCGCCGCCCGCTCGATAGCGTCGCCATCGTGGGCGGTGCAGAGAAAGCAGGTCTCGTAGGCTGAGGGCGGGAGATAGACTCCATGCTCCAGGGCGTGATGAAAGAGCTGGCTGAACCGGTCGGTAGCCGTGCCAGTGGCATCACCGAAGTTGCGCACCGGGGACTCGCTGAAGAAAAGGGCGAACATAGAGCCCACCTGCGGGACTTGCAGCGGCAGCCCCTTGGCCGCAGCCGCGTCGAGCAATGTGTCGCGGATCTGTGCGCCGAGCTGCTCGAAGAGGGGGTAGGGGTCCTGCTGCTGGAGTTTTTTGAGCGAGGCGATGCCCGCCGCCATGGCGAGCGGGTTACCGCTGAGGGTGCCGGCTTGATAGACCGGGCCGAGGGGGGCCAGGTAGTCCATGATCTCCGCCCGACCGCCGAGCGCACCGACGGGTAGGCCGCCGCCGATGATTTTACCCAGCGCAGTCAGGTCCGGCGTGATGCCCACCCGTTCCTGCACGCCCCCGGCAGCGACACGAAAACCGGTCATGACCTCGTCAAAAATCAACAGGCTACCGTGGGCGGTGCACGTTTCACGCAACCGTTCAAGGTAACCCGCATCCGGCAGGATGAGGCCGCAGTTAGCCGGATAAGGCTCGACAATAATTGCGGCGATTTCATCGCCGTGATCGGAGAAAACCCGCTGGAGACCCTCGGCGTCGTTGTAGTCCAGCACGATGGTCTCGGCGGCGAAGCTGGCGGGGATGCCCGCGCTGTCGGGGTTGCCGAGGGTGAGCGCACCCGAGCCGGCCTTGACCAGCAGCGAGTCCACATGACCGTGATAACAGCCAGCGAATTTTATGATCTTGTCGCGACCGGTGTAGCCCCTGGCCAGCCGAATGGCCGACATGGTGGCCTCGGTGCCGGAGTTGCACATGCGGACTTTTTCCACCGAGGGCACCAGCTCGACGATCAGCTCCGCCATTTCCACCTCATAGGGATTGGGCGTGCCGAAGCTGGTGCCGTGCTCCAGGGCGGTAGCCACGGCGGCCCGAATATCCGGATCGTTGTGCCCGTGGATGGCGGGCCCCCAGGTGCAGACGAAGTCAATCAGCTCCACCCCGTCTGCAGTGGTGAGTCGGGCCCCATTGGCCGACTGCGTGAAAAAAGGCGCACCGCCCACCGAGCGGAAGGCGCGGACCGGGGAGTTCACCCCGCCGGGCATGAGTTGTTGCGCGCGTTGAAAGAGTTGTGAAGAATCCATATCCGTTAACATTGAACCCCGCAGGGGCGGGACGCAAGCGCATCGAACACCGAACGTCGAACGTTCATTATCGAATTGAGTCAATTCCCAGAAAAACCTCGACGCTCTGCCCGGATGCGATACAAGTTTCTACAACCCTTTTCCGGAATGTATTCGCTCCTGGCAAACACCCAATGCCCCCTCGATCCCGCACCGACTAACTGCGCTAAGAACACCGGAGACCCCGCGCAGGTCGTAGGCA
>PXBU01000030.1 GCA_003566795.1 Puniceicoccaceae bacterium
CATTGAAAGTTAGAGAATCATTTTAAAAATCGGATGCCGGGTTGCTCCGGCAAAACGCTTCCGGACTTTGAACCGGAATCGGGGAATGCGCAAAATCTGATTCGTTACGGGTTAAAATCAAGTCCGCCTGACATTCAATCGCGCATGCTACGATCATGGCATCTTATTTAGTGAACAAATTAGCAATTATTCTTGCCAAACCAACTTTGCCCGACAATCTGAGTTTGCAAATCCAGATTTATAATCAAAAACATTCAACTATGGCTACCAAAACCGCTATCACAAAACCTGAACGCACCACCGAAGGCGACCGCAAAAATCTCGACCTCGCCATCTCTGGCATCAACAAACAATTCGGCCCCGGTGCCCTCATGCGGCTGGGCGAAGCCACCAAAATGGAAGTCGATGTCATCTCGACCGGCTCGATCGCCATCGACCTCGCGCTCGGCATTGGCGGACTGCCGCGCGGTCGCGTCTGCGAGATCTACGGCCCGGAGAGTTCGGGCAAGACCACCTTTTGTCTCAGCGCCATCGCCCAAGCGCAAAAGGAAGGCGGCAACGCCGTCTTCATCGACGTGGAGCACTCGCTGGACCCCCGCTACGCCAAGGTGGTGGGCGTGGACTTGGATAATCTGATGGTTTCACAACCGGAGAGCGGCGAAGATGCACTCAACATTACCGAGACTTTGATCCGTTCCGGCGCGGTCGACATCATCGTCCTCGACTCGGTGGCCGCCCTCGTGTCTAAGAATGAGCTGGACGGCCAGATGGGCGACACCACCGTGGGCCTGCAGGCCCGCATGATGAGTCAAGCCATGCGCCGCCTCACCGGTGCCATCAGCAAGACCCAGTGCGTCGTCCTGTTCACCAATCAGATCCGTGAAAAGATCGGTGTCATGTTCGGCAGCCCGGAGACACAGCCCGGCGGCCGTGCCCTCAAATTCTTCTCCTCCATCCGGATGGACATCCGCCGCATCGGCCAAATCAAAGAGACCTCCGGCAAGGTGGTGGGCAACCGCACCCGCCTGAAAGTGGTGAAGAACAAAGTCGCACCACCCTTCACCGAGTGCGAATTCGACATCATGTATGACGAAGGCATCTCCAAGTCCGGCTCACTGGTCGACCTCGGCGTGGAGCACAAACTCCTCGAAAAGAAAGGCTCGTGGATTTCATACAAAGGGGAAATGATCGGCCAGGGGCGCGAAGCCGCCAAGCAGCACATTGCCGACCATCCTGATTTTGCCAAAGAGCTGACCCAGCTGATCAAAGAAAAAGTCCACCCGAAAGCCGGGGAATCGCTCACCGGCAAGAGCGAGGAGAGCGATAGCGAATAAGCCTGCACGCTTTCATCGCTATCGCCTAATGCGTGAAGGCTCCCCGTAGTCGGGCTGATTCATCGCCCGACCGCGCGGAAAGAGCTGCATCGAACGGTTTTCTGAGTCGGAGCGTTCTTACCTGTGGCGATATTTTCCTTCAAATCGATTGCCGCAAGGCTTGCAGTCAGGGGATCAATCACCCTGACGACGGTCCCGGGCACCACAAAAAGACGCACGGTAAAAAGTTTGCGCTCCGGACCTGAGCGGCAATCGTCCTGTCCATGCTTCGTTTTTCTCTTTTTGGCATTCCCGTCACCGTCCAACCCTGGTTCTGGCTCACCATGGCCCTGATCGGTGGCGGCCTGCGCGCCTCCAACTCGACGGAGATCATGCTGGTGGCGATCTTTGCCGTCGCTGGCTTTATCTCGATTCTGATCCACGAGCTGGGCCACGCCCTGATGATTCGGAAATACGGCCTGCCCACCTCCATCACGCTGATTGCCTTCGGCGGCTACGCCTCCTACCCGGCCGGCAAGCTCGATCGCAAGCAATCCTTTCTGGTCACGATAGCCGGGCCCGGGGTGCAATTGGCCTTAGGTATTCTGCTGATCATGCTCTCGGGCGTCATCCAGATCCCCGAGGGCTCGCTCTTTGGCCCGTTTTTGTACTACCTGATCGTGGTCAGCATCATCTGGGCGGTTTTAAACTGCCTGCCCATCCATCCACTCGACGGCGGGCAAATGCTCGCGGCAATCCTCGGGCCACAAAAACAGCGCTACGTGCATCTGGTGGGTGCCATCGTTGCGGTCGTAGCCGGTCTGGCCGGCTACCTCTATCTCCAGACGATTCTGCTCCCCATCTTCATGGCCTTCTTCGCCTGGCACAATTGGCAGTCTTTCCAAACCGGCAGTGGAATTTCCTTCCCGGGGACGCCTCCGCGACGATAAGGGAACGTGGAACATTTTAATCCAAATCGAAATCGGGATCGCTATCGACGCAGCAAATCGAAAGGAATGATCAAATTATTAATCCATACGACAAATTTTTAATGGCACACAATGAACTCTGCGCCCCCCGCAACTCTGCGCGAGTGAAAACAGCCGCAGTAGAGGAACCACCTCTTTAAGGTTAGGAATAGGGCCTTCGCTCGAGGGTCCCGTTTCCTGCACTCAGGAAAATTCCTCCTGTTCCGCCTGCCGGACCTGCAGCACCTCCTGCAGCAGGGCCTGCTTTAATGTGTCAAAACCCTCGTCGGAGACGCAGGAAATCGGGTAGATCGTCCCTTTGACCTTTTGCTGCAGCGCCTGCAGATTTTCGGCGGCATCGGGCTCGTCCATTTTATTGGCACATACCAGCACCGGCTTACGGACCAGCCCGGGCATGTAGAGCTTGAGCTCGTTTTGCAGCACCCGATAGTCGGCGATGGGCTCACGCCCGTCGGTGCCTTGCATGTCGAGCATGATCAGCAGCACCTTGCAGCGCTCAACATGCTTGAGAAAGCGGTGGCCAAGGCCCTTGTTCTCGCTGGCACCCTCAATCAGCCCAGGGATGTCCGCCAACGTGATCCGCTCGTATTGATCGGGAAATTCCAACACCCCGACCGCAGGAAACATGGTAGTGAAAGGATAGGCACCCGTCTTGGGATGCGCGTTGGTCAACATATTCAGCAAGGTGGACTTACCCGCATTAGGAAAGCCGATCAGGCCGACATCCGCGATGGTCTTGACGATCAGCCGGTAGTCGCCCTCCCCGCCCGGCTTGCCCAGGGTAAACTGGCGGGGTGCTTGATTGGTGGAGGACTTGAACTGGGCATTGCCCTTGCCCCCGTCGCCGCCTTCGAGTAGCAATACTTGTTCGCCGTGCTCGGTGACCTCGGCCACCGGTTCGCCGGTCTCGCGGTCCACCACGATGGTGCCGAGCGGCAGCCGCAGCGTTAGGTGCTCGCCTTTGGCCCCGTGCTGATCGCTGCCGCGCCCTGGCTCGCCGTTTTTGGCGCGCCAGCCGGGCTTAAAGTGGTAGTCGGTGAGATCGGCCACATTGCTGTCGCCCACGATGTAGACGTTGCCGCCACGACCGCCATCGCCGCCATCCGGGCCGCCCTTGGGCTCATACTTGGCACGGCGGAAGCTGAAACAGCCATCACCACCTTTGCCCGCCTTGAGCGAAACATTTACTTCATCGTAAAACATGCCCTGTTCTCCACTCCACGATGAGACATGGCAAATCTAATTCTGGCCTGGTTTTTCTCAAATAAGTTTTTTTATACTCCACTAGCCATCAAAGCCGCTCCACCGCCTCGCGGACGATGCCATTGGTCAGGTTCTGCGGCAGCACCGAGACGTCGCCATCCGGGCCGTAAAGCAAATACAGTGGCACGCCGGACCGTCCGAATTCCTCCAGCTTGGCGGTGATGTCCGGGTCGCGGCGGGTCCAGTCGGCCTCCAAGCTGACCACCCCGTGTTCCTCGAAAAGTTGGCGGGTCGCTTCCGTGCGCAACGCCGTGCGTTTGTTGGCCTGACAGATCAGGCACCAGGTCGCGGTAAAATCAACGAAGACCGGATGCCCCTCGGCGATGGCCTGGTCCACGGCCTCCTGATTCCAGCGGGCCCAAGCCGCGCCCTCCGCCACCTCGGAAGTGGGTTCAGCAATAGCGGCGTCATAGGCCGCGCCCACCGCGCGCAGGCCCCACACCAGCGAAAATACCAGTAGCAGAGCCACCACCAACTTGGCATTGCGCCGCGTCTTGGCCCCCTTGGAGGGTGCCCCCCAACGCCCATAAACCCAAGCCGCAACCGCAGCGATCAACAAGACCACCAGCATCGCCGTGATCGAGGTCGGACCGGCGAGCTCCCCGAGCAGATATAGCAGAAAGACCAATGCCGCCATCAATAGAAAGCCCATCGCGTGTTTGAATGTCTCCATCCATGGACCGGGTTTGGGCAGATAGGCCACCAACTTCGGAAAAATTGCGAGCAACAGAAAGGGCGAAGCCATGCCAAAACCGAGCATCGCAAAAATGCCGAGTCCGGTAAGCGCATCTACCTGCAGCGCAATCCCACTCACTCCGCCCACAAAGGGCCCCACACAGGGCGCACCCACCACGGCCGCCAGCACACCCACGCCGAAGGAACCGAAGAAATCCTTGCGTCCAGCCACCTTGGCATCCGCACCGACCAGGCCGGTGCCGACCTCATAGACGCCCAACAGATTCAGCCCGAACAGGAAGAATACCAGCCCGAGTACCACGACGAAACCGGGATTTTGCAATTGGAAGCCCCACCCGATACTTTCCCCCAGTGCGCGCAGGCTGAAGAGCACCGCCGCCAGCAGCACGAAACTGGCGACAACACCCAAGGTGTAGGCCAGCCCCTGCACCAAGGCATGCCCGCGTCCGCGTCCACTGTGGTTGAGTAGGGAAAATACTTTGATCGACAGCACCGGCAGCACACAGGGCATCACGTTAAGAATGAGTCCCCCCACAAAAGCCAGGACCAGCCAGCCCACCAGCCCGAGATCCAACAGCCGCTGCTCCAGGCCGGGCGAGTCGAGTGCCGCTTCATCCGCTGCCGCTTCAGAGGCGTCCACAGTAGCAGAGCCTTCCTCTGCGAGTGGGATCGAAATACGCCAGCTATGCTCCGGTGATTGCAGCACACCCGTGATCTCCATCAGGTCAGCCCCCGCGAAACCATGATCCAACGAGAGCGCGAAGGTGGCCGAGCGACCGTCTTGGGAAACCTTGAATTCTTGCTCCGCATTCGGGTCGACCAGATCCAGCTCGTCGGCATAAAAATAAAGCGCCTCCGGTAGCTCCGCACCCTCGATCTTGATCGTCAACGTCTCCTCGTCCAAATCCACCGGGTAGATTTCGAAGGGATGCTCTGACAGCGGCTGTGCCGCGCGGGCGCGCTCGAAGATGTCCGCATTAGCCTTCTCTCCCGGCTCAGAAGCCACCGCGAGTCGCAACGCCAAGCTGGCATCTCCGGGCAGACAAATATCCTTGCAAATCAGGTAGTCGACTTCGAGCCCGATTACCATCTCGCTGCCTGGCTCCCAATCCGCCGGTGCCTGCACCGGAAAAATAAAGGTCGCCACATCGCCATAACCATAACTCATCAAACCTTCCAGCGGATAGCGGTGCGGTGCGGGCCACTCAATCTCGCCCAGCTCCAAGCCGTCCGGCAACTGCCATTCAAACTCCGGCGGCAAACCACTGGCACCGGGATTTTTTGCGTAGATGTGCCATTCCGGCTCCATCTTAAACTTCACCGCCAGGTTAAATGACTGTCCAGGCGCGACTTCAGCGGTATCCGCAATCAGTTCGAGCTCGGCATAGCTTTCACCCGTCATGAACGCATTCAGTGGAAGACCGCCCAACAGAAAGAGGCAGGAGAGAAGAAATTGTCGCATTCGCATGCCATCAAGATGCATGGCTCGGCAGATTATTCCAGCCTCATCAAATCGTTTCCAGTAGAGGATCCAATAAATTCCCTTCAATCTTTGTAGCGGAATGGGGAACCCATTTCGGTCCGAGATCTCCGCCGAGCAGCTTGTAGCTTCTGGATGCTGACGAGGTGGAGCAGCAGGTGCTACTTGCATTGTGTGCCCAGTTAGAAGGGAAAATGTTTTGTGTGATGCTTTCGCAACGGCGAGAGCCAAGGTCAGCAAAATGATCTAACGCATCACACAGCCCGAAAATTTACCGACCTTATCCTCATCTCAATACAAACATCTCGCAGGACAGCTGTGTATAAATATATTTTGCCAGGCAAAATATAAAAAATCGGTGGCAGCTTGCGGGGAGGCGACGGCCCACCGGCTGGCGGCGCGCGGCTACACGATTATTGCACTAGCGGAGGTGGTCGATTGCCCCGAAATGCCCCGAAATGCCTGTGCACGTTTGATTTCTCGCCCCAACACAGGAAGCTAATGACGACATGCCCGACGTCACGCCACCCGCAGAACCGACCTACTCGGTGATCATCCCCGCTTACAACGAAGCGGAGGAGCTGCCCGCCACCCTGCGTGCCGTCCGCACGGCCATGGCGGCACAGTCCTGCCCCGGCGAGCTGGTGGTGGTGGACAACAATTCAACCGACGCGACTGCCGCCGTCGCACGCGACCACGGCGCAGACCTGGTGGTGTTTGAACCAGTCAACCAGATCGCCCGCGCCCGCAATGCCGGGGCCGCCGATTCCCGGGGTCGCTACCTGATATTTGTGGATGCCGACACGCGGATTACCGCACCCCTACTGGCGGCGAGCTTATCACGGCTCGAATCCGGCGACGTCGTCGGGGGCGGTGCAGTCATCCAGTTTGAAGGCTCGATCAGCACCATCGGACGCTTCGGGATCGGCCTGTGGGAGCGCATCTCCAAACTTACGCGGATCGCAGCCGGGAGTTACCTCTTTTGCCGGGCCGATGCATTTCGGGCCGTCGCTGGCTTCGACGAGCGGCTCTATGCCAGCGAGGAAGTCCGCATGTCCCGCCAGCTCAAAAAATGGGGCCGGCCCCGGGGGCTCGGCTTTGAGATCATCCAATCCTCCCCGGCACAAACCTCCGCCCGCAAACTCAAGTGGTATTCCGGCCTGCAAATTCTGGGCTGGGTCGGGCTTATGATGTTTTTCCCGCTGGCCGTGCGTTCGCGCAGGCTCTGCGGCTTCTGGTATAAGCGCCCGCAAGTGCATCCTTGATCTCTGGGAAATTATCCCCACACTTCCGCGCTCACTTTGAAACAGGCAGCCGACTACGGCTGTCGCCGAGACACTATGAAAGATAAAGCGAACAAGGAAACTAAAGCATTTGAGGAAGAGTCCGCCGCCACCGGGGTGGAGGTCGAGTCGGAAGCTGCGCCCATACAGGAGGAAGCCCCTGACGGGGAAGAGACAGCCGCGCCGGAGCCGGAACTCAGCCCGCTGGAAAAGGCCCAGGCCGAGGCAGCCGAAATGAAGCTCCGCTACCTGCGCTCCGTCGCTGACCTGGAAAACTACCGCAAACGCATCGGTCGCGAGAAGCAGGATATCATCCGCAGTGCTGCTGCCGGCGTGATCGAGGCGCTGCTGCCGGTGCTCGACAACATGAAGCTGGGCTTGCAGGCCGCCGAGAATCATCCGGAAGCTAAGGATGTGACAGTCGGCTTCAAGATGGTGGACGATCAGCTCAAGAAAACTCTCTCCGAGCAAGGGCTGGAAGAATTGGTGCCCGACGGGCAGCCCTTCGACCCCAACTTGCATGAATGCATCGCTCACCAGCCTTCAGAGGAGGTGCCGGAGGATCAGGTCATCCAAACCGTGCGCGCTGGCTACCGCCTGAACGAGCGGCTGATCCGCGCGGCCAATGTAATTGTTTCCAGCGGTCCAGCCAAAGAGGAGGCAAGCTAAACGATTATGGCAACTGGAGATTACTACGACTTGCTCGGCGTCTCGCGCGACGCTTCCGCTGACGACCTTAAAAAGGCCTACCGGAAGCTTGCGGTCAAATACCACCCGGATAAGAATCCGGGCGATGCCGACGCCGAAGCGAAATTCAAGGAAATTTCCGAGGCCTATGACGTCCTGAAGGACGAGGACAAGCGTGCCGCGTACGACCGCTATGGGCATGCCGCCTTTACCCAAGGTGGCATGGGCCGCTCAGGCGGCGGCGGAGGCTTCAGCGGGCACGACCCGTTCGACATCTTCCGCGAGGCCTTCGGCGGCGGTGGCGGCGGCGGCATCTTTGAGGAGTTCTTTGGTGGCGGGGGCGGTCGGCCCGGCGGGAGCGGTGCCGCGCATGGTGCCGACCTGCGCTACGACCTGGAAATCAGCCTGGAAGAGGCCGCCAAGGGCACGGAGAAGGAAATCCGCTACCGCCGCCCGGTCGCCTGTAAGAAATGCAGCGGCAGCGGTGCCGAACCGGGCTCGAAGAAAGTCACCTGCCCGACCTGCGGCGGAGTCGGCCAAGTGACTTCCAACCGCGGCTTCATCAGCTTCCGCCAGGTCTGCCCGAGCTGCCATGGCGCCGGCCAGCGCATCGAAAATCCCTGCTCGGATTGCCGCGGCGAAGGCAGGGTCATGGATAGCAGCACCGTCAACGTCCGCATCCCTGCGGGCGTGGCCACCGGCTCAAAGCTCCGTTCCAGCGGGAAAGGCGAAGCGGGCCAAATGGGCGGTCAGGCCGGGGATCTTTACATTATCATCCACGTGAAGGAGCACGAGCTGTTCGAGCGCCACGATAATGACCTCTTCTGCGAAGTGCCGATCAAGTTTACCCTGGCCGCGCTCGGCGGTAAGATTGAAGTGCCCACGCTCTTTGGCAAAGGCTCCCTGAAGATCCCCCCGGGCACGCAGAGCGGCACCACCTTCCGGCTCCGCGAGCAGGGCGTTCCCGCACTGCGTGGCGCCCGGAAAGGCGACCTGCTGGTGCGGGTGCAGATCGAGGTGCCCACCAAGCTCAGCGGCGAGCAGAAGGCCAAACTGGAGGCCTACGCTGAAGCCTGTGGCGACCCGGCCAATCCGGTCAGTGAATCCTTCGTCGAGAAGGCGAAGAAGATCTTCAAATAATGGCCTACCCCATCGTCATTCTCGGATCCGGCAGGGGCTCCAACGCGGAAGCGCTGCTGAAAGCAGAAGCCTCCAAAAATTTGGGCACGGCTAAAATTGCCGCAGTCATCAGTGATGTGGAGGACGCTCGTATCCTCTCGCTCGGGCAAAAGTTCAAGGTGCCCGCGATCTACATCGATCCGGGGCAGCCTGGAGCACGCCTGATCCAGGACGCCGAGGACGCCTACATCGAGCGCATCCAAAGCTTCTCGCCCCAGCTTGTGGTTCTGGCGGGCTTTATGCGTATCCTGCGGGAGAAATTCATCCAAGCCTTCGCTGGACGCGTGATCAATCTGCATCCCAGCCTGCTGCCCAGCTTCCCAGGCGCGAACGGCATCGAGGACGCACTCAATTTCGGGGTCAAGATTACTGGTTGCACCGTACACTGGGTCACCCCCGCGCTGGATGCCGGGCCCATTATCGATCAAAAGGAAGTGCGTATCGAAGATTCAGATACCACGGATTCACTCGCAAAAAGAATCCACATCGCCGAGCACCGCCTCCTGCCCGACGTCGTCGCACGACTCAGCAAAGGCAGGCTGCCGCATCCAAACGAGCGCTAGAGCCCCTCGTAGGGTGCAGCTCTGCGAGCACCCGCCCTTCGATAAATTCAGGGCCCTGAGCCCGTCAAAACAACGAGCCTTGCCTCAATAGATAATAAGCCTGGCAAAATATATGTTGACATCATGCCAGATAAGCTTATCTCTAAGGTATGAATATACGAAGATGGAAAATTGAGGGTGAATCTGCCTACCACTGTATGACTCGTACGGTGAATGGTGAGCGTTTGTTTGAGGATCGGGAGAGGGAGGTGCTGCGTAAGATGATCTGGCAGGTGGCGGACTTCTGTGGGGTGCAGGTGCTGACCTACTGCGTGATGGCGAACCACTTCCATGTGCTGCTGCGGGTGCCGGAGGCGGGGGAGGTC
>PXBU01000163.1 GCA_003566795.1 Puniceicoccaceae bacterium
GCCTTCCATAAAGAAAATCGGGAGGAAAATCGCGACCGTTGTCAGTGTGCTGGTTATGATGGGGGCCCCCACCTCCACCGTGCCCCGGATCGCTGACTCCCGGAGGCCCAATCCCTGCCCCCGGTAACGGTAGATATTCTCGATCACGACGATTGCATTATCCACCATCAGCCCGATGCCGAGCGCCAGCCCGCCCAGGGTGAAGAGGTTCAGCGTCATCCCCTGGAAGTAGATTAAGACAAATGTCCCGATGAGCGAAAACGGGATCGCGACAGCGACGGCGATCGTGCTGCGCGCACTTCTCAGAAAGAAAATCAACACACAGACGGCCAGAAAGCTGCCCGCCCCCATCGCTATACCCACGTTTCGCAGGGATGCCTGGATAAAGGTGGACCGATCTTCTATCACCTGGAATTCCAACTGCGGGAAATCCCGCTCCAAACGTTCCAGCGCTGCGAGGGTTTGCTGTGCCGCCTCGACTGTGTTCGCGCCGGACTGCTTCCGCACCAGCAGGCGCGTTCCCGGTTCGCCATCCACCCGGACGATACGCGTGAGCTCGCGGTGGCCATCCACCACCCGCCCGACGTCACCTACCCGGATCGCAGCACCATCTCGCCAGTCTACCAGGGTGTTTTCCAGCGACTCCACGCCATCGAGGAGCGCGGGCGTGCGCAGCAGCAGATCGCGGCTACCCTCGCGCAGCTCACCCGCTGGCTGAATCACATTGGCCCGGCGGATTGCGGTGACGATGTCCGAAGGCGCCAGGTTAAAGGCTTGCAGACGATCGGCATCCAGCTCCACCCGCACCTCGCGCTCCAACGCGCCACGCACATCAACCAACGCGATGCCAGGGATTTGTTCGATACTGGGTACGATCTGTTTATCGAGCAGATCCCGCAGGAGCAGCGGGTCCATGCGACTGGTCACTCCAGCGACGACAATTGCCCGCTGGTTCGGATCAAACTTCCGTAAGACAGGTCGATCCGCCTCATCCGGCAAATTATTCACCACCCGCTCGAGACGGTCCCGCAAATCGCTACTGGCCTCATTGAGATCAGCTCCCCAGGAGAGGCGAACGTTTATTCGGCTGTGGCCCTCAGATGAAGTCGAATCGAGATCCTCCAGCCCCGGCAGGCCGGAAATGACTTGCTCCAGCGGTCGGGTAATGAATTCCTCGACCTCCTCCGGTCCGGCATTGGGATAGTCCGTCCGCACTGAAATCACCGGCAACTCCACGTCCGGCAATAAGTCCAAGGGCAGCCGCACGAGACTTTGTAGCCCCAGTAGCAAGACAATCCCCCCCAGCATGCCGGAGAGAACCGGGCGGTAGGTAAAAAATGCGACCCAGCCCCTCATCGTGCCTGGTTCGCAAGATTGTCCCCTGCCCGCTCCCAACGGACGGGCGTCTGGTCAGTCAACAGGTTGTGACCGCGCGTGACAACGAGGGCACCGGCTTCCACTCCCTGCACAGCGACAAAGTCTCCGTCGCGGTAGCCACGCTCGATGGGAGTGAAGCGAGACACTTCTGAATCAGTATCGATCACAAACACCCCTTCCACCGAGTCACGCTCAACCAACGCCGAGGTCGGGATTCTAGGCACATCCTGCTGCTCATCGAGGATCATTCGAGCCAGCATGAAGACCCCCGGCGCAAGTAGATTGTCGGGGTTAGGCACCCGCACCTGGACCAGCGCACGGCGCGTCTCGGCGCTAAACTCCGGCGAGCGTCGCAACACCTCTGCCGGGAAGCTGCGGCCCCCTAAGCCGCCTGTTGTGATCTCGAGCGGCATACCACGCTCGATTCGATAAAAGTCAGCCTCCGGGACGTAAAACTCTCCAATCAGTGGATCCAATGAGACGACTTCGAGAATCGCACTATTCTCGGAGACTAGGCTGCCCTCATCCAAAAAGCGACGGCTGACAAAACGCTCATTATCAGAACCCTCCCACAAGGCCCGCAGGGTTGACCGATCCAGTCGAATCCTTGCCCGCCGAAGCACCGCCTCCCGCAGCTCAAGCGTCGATTCGGCCACCGCGACCGCCGCATCCGCAGAGATCAGCCGCGACTCCACTTCATCCTGCTCCGCTTCCGAAATAAAGTCGCGGTCCCGCAGGGAAACGACCCGCTCCAACTCCCGGTTGACCACCTCACGCTCGGCAACAGCCGCTGAATATCGGGCCCGTGCCACCGCCAACTCCGCCTCTGCTTGCCTGACATCCTCGACAAACTCCGCATTCTCCAGCTGCCCAACCCGCGCATTGCGCTCCACCCGGTCACCGATCTCCACCTCCAGCCGCTCCAGCAGTCCAGACGTCCGCGCCGCCACCGTAAACCGCCGCTCCGGCAGGAGCGTTCCCGTGTAGCTTCGCACGTCGCGCGCGGTGCCGAGCCGCACCTCTTCGACCAAAACCGATACCGCACGCGCGCCGCCCGCTCGCTCGGAACTCTCCGATTCCGAACCGCCGCAACCGGCGAGCACCGACGCCGTCACCACAGCAGCAACAGCTGCCGGTAAAATTCTCCGACTGATTGATTCAAGTGAGCGCTTCATTCAGTGGAAAAGGTGACCGCCATATGCAAAGAAAGGCAACCCCTGTGCCCATTTGAATCAAAATTTTCCCTGCCCCTGCGCTAAAAAAAGGTCGTGCCAATACAGCGAGTAAAGGTATCCTCGCACGTTTACTTTTACATGGAGATCAACCTTACCACACCCGCCATTCTTTTTCCGGCTGTTTCACTGTTACTGCTGGCTTACACCAATCGGTTCCTGGCCATTGCCAACATCGTCCGTGGACTGGTCCAGCGCGGCGAAGGGCACCCGGACGAAAACACCATCCGCCAAATCGTCAACCTGCGGCGCCGCATCATTCTAATCAAGTCCATGCAAGCCTTTGGCATCGCCAGCCTCTTCTGCTGCGTGTTGTCGATCATCCTGCTCTATTTCGGATTCATCTTTACCGGTAAAGCCGCTTTCGGTCTCTCCCTCTTCCTGATGTTGGCCTCCCTTTCCTTCAGCTTCTGGGAGATCATGCTCAGCGGCGTCGCACTGCGAATGGAATTAAACCGCGTGCTCAATCAGCCCGAAAAGCCGACACAAAAACCCTAGTGGAAGATCAAATAAGTTTTTTCATGTTCGATCCAAACGCGCAGGCGTTCGGCTACCAGGCCACCATGTAGCCGAAGGCCTTCGCCTTTGGTTTCCCCATTCGTAACCGCGTGCCGTTCGATCCAAACGCGCAGGCGTTCGGCTACCAAACTACCAGATCAATGTGATTTTGGATGCGATGAGATTGAACTCAAAGACTCGATGCCCGGCGTGAGCATCGCCCTTCACCTCCCCTCGGCCATCAATCGAAGCGAATGCTTTTGGGCACTTTGTAGGGACTGAGCTGCTGCTTGAGTTGGTGCCTCAGTGCTGCGCGATCGGGCGGGGCGCTGCCGGACTCCATTCGTAGGTAGGCGACGACGATCTCGCCCCACTCGTCGTCGGGCTCGCCGACGACGCTGGCCTGCACGACGCCCGGCAGCTGGAGCAAGGCTACCCGCACTTCGGCGGGGTCGACCTTTTCGCCTCCGGTGTTGATTAGGCGATCCATCCGGCCATGCAGGTGCAAGCGCCGCTGTTCGTCCAACCAACCGGCATCGGCAGTGCGGAAGCCTTCTGCCGGATCCACCGGGGCGCCCCCGTGATAGCCTTTGAACAGGGAGCTGCTGCGCACGCGAATGGAGCCGTCGGCATCAATGCTTACCTGCGTATCGCCCAGCAGAACCGCGCCGGAATCTTCAACCGCGAGGAAATCCTGCCGGGGAACTGCCGCGAACATGGCAGCAGTCTCGGTCATCCCATAGACCGGCACCACCGGCAACTTGAGCTCCCGGGCCTGCCGTCTGACTGCGGCAGGCATCGCCGCACCACCGACGAAGATCACCTGAGCGCTCTTTAATCGACGGAGCCCCCCACGCGTCTGCATCTGCCGCTGTAACTGCGTCGGCACGAGCGAAAGACAGCGACCGCTGGTCTCATCCTCATCGAAGCGGATGCTGCCACCCGAGACAAACGCCCGTAGCAGTGGCATGAGTCCACTCACGTGATAGAGCGGTAAGACAGAACAGGCATGCACCGCCCCACCCCCCAGAAACGCCTGCGCCGCCCGAGCGGAGGCACTCAGGCTGGCCCAATCATGAATCACCAGTTTCACCCCGCCGGTCGTGCCGCCGGTCGGCATCAGGATCGAACCTGCCGGCGGCGCACCGAGGGCCATGAGCTGATCAAACTGAGCCTGCTCCTGCCTCCCCCACTTTGGATTTGCTAGCACCGTCGGCAGCCGCAGCGATGCAGCCGCGAAAAACAAAGTCGCAAATGCCAGGGGGTCCTCCTCCCGGATGACGAGCGCACCCGCTGTGCTTTCAAGTGAGGCGCGGGCAGCCAGCACGCCCCGGTGAAATTGCTCACCACTGATACCCTCGATCCAATCGCGGCGCAGTTCGTCTAGGTCAAAGGGGGCAGCTGTTTCCATATTAATTCCGGGTCAAAGTTGGCCCGCTCATCGGCCCGAAACGAGGGCCCCGGTGCCAGCTTGGATAAATCATCGTCGAAAGCCGCGAGCGTATCAAACCCAATAGCGTATTTCATTGCGGGCAGGGTATCCGCCAGCCTGAGTGCCTGCCAGAGTCCGATGCCCGTCTCAAAAACCGAGGAGAAAACGATCTGTCGGCTTAAAGGCCTGAGCCGCTCTTGAAGGACGGTGACATTCCCCATCAACAGGGGTTTGATCACCAACGGCCCCGCCCAGGCACCGGGCATCAGCCAACGCTCGCGGCCAGGACCGTTTAAACTCTCATCCAGAGCAATCGGAATGCCATAGTCTCGGGCGAGAGCCGCCATACTGGCCTCCTCCCCAGGCGGCAGGGGTTGTTCGAGAAATTCGACTTGCCCGGCATGGGGCTCAAGCACGCCCAGCCATGACTGCAACTGATTGCTATTGAACCCCCCGTTGGCATCCAGGCGCAGCGACACCGTCTCGGGTAGCAATACTAGCAATTCTTTTAAAATCTTTTGTTCGACCTCACTGGCGAGCACCCCGATTTTCCATTTGAACGCAGTGTAGCCAGCCGCAAGTTTCTCTTGCGCCACCACCAACGCTTCGGAGCCAGCCGGCAGTAAAGCCGCCACCGCGTAATCACGCGGCAAAACTCCAGCACTACCCCGCATGTTCTGAATGGCGCTGGTCAGAGCGAAACTGCAGCAAGGTAAACCGGACGGCATTATAATCGCATCCGCGACCCACTGCCGCAGAAAATCATCCGCCCGCGCCCAAGTCTCCGTGCCAAACTCCGGCAAGGGCGCGACCTCGCCGTAGCCGACCGCACTCCCGGACGCCACGCGCACGATGAAGCCAGCCCGCTCCTTCCACTCTCCATGAGCCGTCTGCAGCGGTGAGAGGAACTCGCGGCAGTAGGGACGGTAGGCAACCTGCAAATTCATGCCACCCGATGTCATTTCCTACTTGAGAAAAGACAATCATTTGTTGGATTCAGTCCATGAAAGCACCTGCGACACCCCGCATCGAGGATTACTACCTGACGGCTGAGACCTTTTTCAGCAGCAATCTTCCGGTCGGCCTAACCTACGACGACATCTCACTGGCGACCCTCTACTCCGAGGTTCTGCCGCGGCAGACGAATCTCTGCACCCGGCTTTCCCGCAGCCTGGAACTGCAGATCCCGATCATCTCCTCTGACATGGATACGGTGACCGAGTCCAAGATGGCCATTCAAATGGCCCTCAACGGCGGCATGGGCCTGATCCATTACAACATGTCGGACGACAATCAAGTCAAGGAAGTGGCCCGGGTAAAGAACCACATCCATGGCTTCATCCAGGAACCGATCAAAGTCGGGCCCAATCAAACCATCAGCGAAGTGCTCGAACGCATCCAAGACCGCGGCTACGGCTTTAGCACTTTCCCGGTGGTGGACCAGGACAACAAATTGCTCGGACTGCTGCCGGGGCGGGTGGTCAAGGCACGCTATGCCGGGCGCACTGTCGCCGAGGGCATGACACCCCGCGACCAAGTCTATACCCTCTCGGAAAAAGACATTACCCAGGACCCGATCAAACAGGCGGACAAGTTTTTCACCGAGCACATGGGCATCCACAAGCTACTGGTCGTGGACGAGGAAGACCGCCTGCGGGGTCTCTTTACGCTCTCTGACATTGAGCGTATCGAAGCCGAGTCCCAGCAATCGGTTAAACCCGCCCGCGACGAAAACTTCCGTCTCATCTGCGGCGCTGCCATCGCTGCGCATCGCAAGCCGGATGGCTCGCTGGATAAAGACCGTATCGTTGGACACGTGGGCCGACTGGTGGGTGAGGGCGTGGACGCCATCGCGGTCTCCACCGCACACGGCTTTACCAAAGGCGTCGGCGACGCCGTTAAGATGCTGCGCGGAGAGTTCCCTGAACTCACGCTCATCGCGGGCAATGTCACCAGTGCCGAGGGCGTCGAGTTTCTGGCCGACGCTGGAGCCGATACCATTAAGATCGGCCAGGGCCCGGGCTCCATCTGCACCACCCGCATCGTGGCAGGTGTGGGTATCCCGCAAATGACCGCCCTCTACGTCGCCTCGACCGCCGCCCGGCAAAAAGGCGTCGCCATCCTCGCCGATGGCGGGATCACCAAATCCGGCGACATGGTTAAAGCACTCACCCTCGCCGATGGCGTGATGTGCGGCAGCCTCCTGGCAGGATGCAATGAAGCACCGGGGCAGATCATCGAGATCAACGGCAAACTCTACAAACAATACCGTGGCATGGGTAGCAGCTCCGCGATGAAAGAGGGCTCCGCTGCCCGCTATGGCCACGACCGCAAGGACGTCGCCACCAAGGCCGCCGCCGAAGGGATCGAAGCCCTTAAAGAAGCGGCCGGCTCACTCTCCGGCGTGCTGCGGGAACTCGTCGGCGGCATCCAGTCCGGCATGGGCTATCTCGGTGCCCGCAACCTCGACGAACTACGGGCCAACGCCCGCTACATCCGCGTCAGCCCCGCTGGTCAGCGTGAGTCCTCGCCGCACGACGTCATTACCGTCAAGACCAGCGACAGCACGAGTGAGGGCGCGAAATAAGCCGTTTACGAGCCGCCCTGGTGGAGCTTCAAATGAAAAAATCCTGGGACCCCATCGCCCCCGTTACGATTTACGAACCCCCGCGGAGTTCCTCGAAAATCAGGTGCTTTGCGTTCACGGGTGTGTAGATCGCCTCCGGCTGTTCAGCCTTAAAGGCAAAAAAGAGCTTAAACCCGAAACTTGACAAATGGACTAACCAGACTAAGTTTGCTTAGCCATGAAAACCCTAAACATCCACGCAACCAAGACGCGGCTTTCGTCCCTATTGAAGGAGATCGAGGAAAACGGGGAGCGTATTGTCATTTGCCGAAACGGGAAGCCAGTTGCCGACCTGTCCGCGCACAAACCCTCGAGCCGACTCGCTCAGGATCCTGTGCTGGCGGACACCCAAATCAACTACGATCCGACCGAACCTGCATCTGAAGCGGACTGGCCGGAATCCGCGCGATGATTTTAGACACCTGCGCACTTCTCTGGCTCGCGGTCGATCAGGGTAGGCTCAGCGAGTCGACCCTGGAAGCGATCGATGCCACGCACAGCGTGGGCGTTTCCGCAATCAGCGCCTTTGAAATCGGCCAAAAACACAAACGCGGACAACTTAAACTCTCCTTACCTCCGAGGCAATGGTTTGAGCGTGCTGTGGCACAACACAAGTTAAGCGTGTTCAATTTAACCGCAGATACCTGCCTTCGTGCGACCGAACTACCCGAGATACATAAAGACCCGTTTGATCGTTTAATTATTGCAACCGCAATGTCGGAGGGCAGACCAGTTATTACCACAGATTCTGTTTTCGGAAAATACGGAATCGAAACACTTTCTTGAATATTACAGCATGCTCACTGAATTTACCTCCCAACTTATTGCCGACACCGGCATCTCCACCGGCGACGAAGGCAAGGGCCGCGTCATCCTCGAAATCGTGCATGAATTGCGCGACTTGACGGGGCGCGACGACGCGGTCGCCGCCGTCATGAAGGTCAACGGCGGCTCCAACTCCGGGCACACCGTGGCCGGACTCAAACTGAACCTCCTGCCCGGAGGTGTCGCCGACCCGCTGATTCCATATTTACCGATTGGCTGCGGTGTCGTCGCAGATCCACAAAAATTCCTCTGGGAGTGCGCCTATGCCGAGCTGCATGGCCACGTAGCACTCAAGCGGCTCGCCATCGACGAGCGCAGCCTCATGTCGGACCTCTCCCACCGCTTATTGGACCTGGCCTGGGAGCACTACCGGGTGCATGTCTTGGGCGGCGAAGCCCGCGGCTCAACCGGCCGCGGCATCACGCCGGCTTACCTGGATGAAGTGGGGCAATTCCAGATCTACTTCGCCGACTTCCTCGGCTCGAAGGACTACTTTGCGGAAAAAATTCGTGCCCGCGTGGACCGGAGTATGCGCATTATTGAACATGTCTGCCAGGTCGCACCCGAGCGATGGTTCACATTCTTTAAAACCCTTACCGATGCCGAGACCCGCGCCAATGCCGAGATCATCGAGGCGGGCGCATTCCCCGCAGCAGCGTTCGACTTCAGCCAGTTCGCCGGCAAGCCCCCCTTCTCCCTCGACACAGACAAACTCATCGAAGTCTATTGGGAGGCCGGACAAATCCTTGCCCCGCAAATCTGCGATGTGCGCGAACTCATCCTGCGCGAACAGGACCGGGGCAACTATATCATCGGCGAATTCGGCCAGGCCTACTGGTTGGACAAACGCCACGGCTTTCCGCCCAACGTCACCGCCTCGCACACCTTCACGCCTGAGTTTTTCCAATCCGCCGGCATCCCGGCGCAGCCCATCCACAACGTCGGTTGCTGCAAGGCCTACGACACCAAGGTCGGCACCCACACCTTTATCTCCGAGATCGCTCTCGACCACCCGCTCAGCACCAAGCTGCGCGAGATCGAGTTCGGGGCCACCACCGGACGGCAACGCATGGTCGGCTGGTATGACGCCGTGGAAAAAGGGGACGCCCTCCGCTACGGCGGCTATCAGGATATCGTGCTCAACAAGCTCGACGCCCTCTCCCACTCCGGCGACTGGCAGGGCGAACTGCAAATCTGCACCGCCTACGAAGACAAACAGGGCAACATCCTCCACCACGTGCCCCGCAACGCCAAGGTGCACAAATCGCTCAAACCGGTTTACCAAAAACTCCCCGGTTGGAGCGAAGACCTCTCCGGAATCCGCTCCTTTAATCAACTCCCGGAAAATGCCAAGGTCTACGTCGCCTGGCTGCTAAAAGCCCTAATCGAGGTGGCCAACCATGGCGACCAACACAAAGACCGTGTGCCCAACCTGCGCTACATCGGCGTCGGCCCCGAGCCTAAACAGATCATCAAGGACGTTCCCACCACCAAGGAGCTGCTTCGGCTTCCCTAAGCTCTGGAGCTCTGGTATTCCTGTTTAAGCAAGTGTTTCGAACCTACAAAATGTAGCGGAATGACGCTAGTCTTCTTTCTGATTCTCGGATCAATTGGCCATCCAACGGCACGACTCTCGTCGATCCGCTACAATTGACGTCTGAATTAAAGTTCACCGCTGCCTTCTGCCTTCTGTCTCCTGTCTCCTGTCCTCTGTCTCCTCCGTCCACAAGATGGCTAATCTCGAATTCCTCCTCCTCTCATTCATATCGTTTTTTGCGATTCTGAATCCGTTCTCCATCGTCCC
>PXBU01000196.1 GCA_003566795.1 Puniceicoccaceae bacterium
AAGCCGTCTGATACTTTGTCGGCTTGGGATACAGCACCCGGAAGCGCCGCAGCAGTTCCCCATCCGAGACCTCCCCCGCCTCCGGCACCCGCAGCAGCACATGGAAGTGGTTCGCCATCACGCAGTAGGTCAGCACCTGCACCCCACAGAAGTCCGCCACCTGCCAGATCATCTTGCGCAGCACCTCCTTCTCACGATCCTCAAACAAACGCTCACCATTCACCGTACGAGTCATGCAGTGGTAGACCGCATCAACGCCCTTCGCCTTCCATCTCCGTATATTCATACCACTATTCCAGCTCAGGATCCCGCGAAGTCAAGTATTTTTAGCCAGGCTTATTATTTATTATTGCGATAGACAAAGATTTGTGGGTGGTTCCAACGTTTATTTGATCCAGATTTGTTTGGCGTTGGTGAACTCGCGGATGCCGTGCGGGCCGAGTTCACGGCCGAAGCCGGAGCGTTTGATGCCGCCGCTGGGCAGGCGGGGATCGGACTTGACGATGCCGTTGACCGAGACTTGGCCGGCTTGCAGCTCGTTGGCGAAGTGCAGGGCTTTCTTCGTGTCGGCCGTCCAGATGGCGGCTCCGAGGCCATAGTTGCTGTGGTTGGCCAGACGCAGGGCGTCGGCGGCGTCCTCTGCCTTCACTGCGACCATGACCGGGCCGAAAGTCTCCTCGTTGAAGGCGCACATGGCTGGCGTCACATCGGCCAACAGGGTGCAGGGGTAGAAGAAGCCCGGTCCTTCCGGCAGTTCACCGCCGAGCAGGCAGGTTGCTCCCTCGTCGATGGTCTGCGTCACCTGACGGTGGAGGCCCTCGCGCAGGTCCTCGCGGGCGATCGGGCCGAGGTCGGTGTCCGGCTGCGTGGGGTCGCCGACTTTCAATTTGGCGAGGCGCTCTTTGAGCATGTCCACGAACTTTTCGTAAACCGGGGCTTCGATAATGATGCGCTTGGCCGCGATGCAGGACTGGCCCGCGTTGATTACGCGGGACAAAGTAGCGGTGTCGGCCGCCGCTTCGAGGTCGGCATCGGCCAGCACGACGAAGGGATCGGAGCCGCCGAGTTCGAGCACGGAGTGCTTCACTTCGCTGGCGGCGGTCGCGGCCACGATGGCCCCGGCCTTGCTGGAACCGGTAAAGGAGACGGCCTGGATGGCGGGGTGGCGGATGGCTTGCTCGGCCAGCTCGGTGGGGATCGGCAGGTTGCAGAGGATGTTGGCGGGCCCTCCGGCGTCGCGAAAGGCCTTTTCCAGGGCGACGGCACAGGCGGGCACATGCGGGTCGTGCTTCATCACCACGGTGTTGCCCGCCATCAGGGCGGGCACGATGCCGCGCATGGCCACCCAAATCGGGGCGTTCCAGGGGAAGATGCAAAGGATGGCCCCCAACGGCTGGTAACTGACGTAGCTCTTGGAAGCGTCGCTGGCGATGATCTGGTCCTGGAGATACTCCGCCGCGTGCTCGGCGTAATGCTCGGCGCACCAAGCGCCCTTCTCCACTTCCGGGCCGGCTTCTTTGACCGGCTTGCCCATCTCCTCGGTCATGAGGGCGCCGATTTCGTCTTTTTGCTCGCGGAGTTGCGCGGCCACGGCATTGAGCACCTGGGCACGCTCGGCGATGCTGGTCTTGCGCCAGGTTTCGGCTGCAGCGGCGGCGGCCTCGATGGTTTGCCGCAGGCCTGGTTCGTCGAGCGAGACCACTTGGTGGGCCTTCTGGCCGGTTGCCGGATTGATCGAGGTTAACATACTTCGGTTCCTTTCACGCTGAGGGATTGTTCTTCATCCGCGTCGCGGTGCTGCGCTTCAGGTGGCTTATCCGTGTCGATGGAATTCACCTTGAGCTGGTGCACACCGTTGGCTCTGGCGTCTTTTTTCACGACGAAGTCCTTATCCAGGGTAAAGAAGGACTCGCAGCCGTTTTCGGTGATGTAGATGGTATCGGAGATGCCGCAGGTCTTGTCACCGTCCACGCCCCACATCCAGGGGATGACGTGGAAGGTCATGCCTTCGCGGATCACATAGGAATCGCCCTGCTTGAGACTGATGATGTAGCCCTCGTCCCAACTCGGGGGGAAGGCGATCCCGATCGAGTAGCCGGAGCGGGTGATGAGGGAAGCCCCGACTTCGTTACTGGAGATGACCCCGCGGATCAAATTATCGGCATCCGAGACGGTCATGCCCGGCTGGATCTTTTCATAGAGCAGGTGCAGGGCCGACTTCATCAACTCCTGCGCTTTATACATGGAGTCGGAGAGTTCACCGAGCACGATGGTGCGCATCATGGCGGTATGGTAGCGGCGATAGCAGCCCCCGACTTCGAGAAAGACGTGCTCGCCCTCCTGCACGGTGCGGCCCTCCCAAGTGGCATGACCGATCATGGTGCGCGGCCCGGAAGTCACGTAAGGCATGACCGCCGGGAACTCGCCCCCGGCGTTGAACATCGCGGCGCTGATGGCGGCACCGATTTCGTTCTCGGTGGCCCCGGCCACGCTGGCTTCGATGCCGGCCTTCATGCCCTCTTCGGTGGCTATGGCCGCCTTGCGCATGATGGCGATCTCGGCGGGCGACTTACGCACCCGACCCGACTCCACGATGCCGAAGCAGTCGAGCAGGCGACCGTTGGTCAAGGTGGTGCGGATGCGGTCCTGCAAGTAGGCGGGAAAGAAGTAGCTGTTGCGCTCGTAGCCGATCCGCTTGTCGGCCAGTCCGAACTCGCGCAGGGCGTCGACCAGCATCTGGATGGCGTCTCCGGTATCCGGATACGGGCGGGTCAACTCCACCCAAGTGCGGGCGTGGACATTGGACTCCTCCAACTTCCGGGTGATCATAAAGGGCTCGTCGTCGAGCGGCACCACGAGGGCTTGGAAGAAGGAGTAACCGGTGGTCTGATAATCGGTGAGATACATCAGGTTTTCCGGATCGCTCACGATCACGGCGTCCAGGTGCCGGCTCACCATGCACTGGCGCAGGTGGGCGAGGCGTTCCTGGTATTCCTCGAAGGGAAAGGTCATATCGTCTCGTTCTTTCATGCGTTTTGCATTACCTCCTCTGCTGCTTGGGTGATGATGTTGAGTCCGGTTTCCAACTGGTCGTCGGGAATCGTAAGGGGCGGGATCAATTTAAGGACACGCCCGCCGGTGCCGCAGGGGCAAACCATGACCCCGGCCTCGAAGCACTTGTGCACGACGGCTTTGACCCGCTCGCCGTTGCCGAGGTCGAGCCCGGCGATCATGCCCTTGCCGCGGACCTGCACTTCGGGATGTTTCTCCAGCGGGGCGAGGGCTGCGAAGATTTTTTTCGACTTTGCCTTCACCTCGTCCATCAGACTTTCGTCCTTGAAATAGTCGAGCGCTTCCGCGCCCGCCACGAAGGAGAGACTCTGCCCGCGGAAGGTGCCGGTGTGTTCGCCGGGCTTCCAATGTTGGTCGTGCTCTGGTTTGACCAGATTCATGGCGATCGGGGTGCCGAGACCGCCGAGACCCTTGGCCAGGCAGATGATGTCCGGGTCGAGCCCCATGCCGTCGAAGCTGAAGAAGGAGCCGGTGCGGCCCATGCCAGCTTGAATGTCGTCGAAGATGACCAGTGCTCCGATCTCCTGGGCCAGCTCTTGCAAGCCGTGCAGCCATTCTTTCGAAGCCACGTTGACGCCGCCCTCGGCCTGAATGGGCTCGACGAGGAAGGCGGCGGGCTTGGCCACGCCACTGGAGGTGTCGGCATACTGCGCCCGCAAGCGCTCCAGCCCCTCCATGCCGCAGCCGCGGGTGCAGCCCAGGCAAGTCGGCTCGCATCCGAAGGGATAGTGATGCACGTATTGTAGCGGCACCCCGGAGGCGTTGCGGAAGACCTCGTTGGCCGTGCAGGCGAGCGCCCCCAAGGTCATGCCGTGAAAGCCGTGCTGGAAGGCGGCGATCTCCTGGCGGCCGGTCACGCGGCGGGCCAGCTTGATGGCGGCCTCGACCGCATTGGTGCCGGTCGGCCCCATGAATTGCATCTTGTGGGGCATCCCGCGCGGCTCCAGCACGCGCTCGGTGAAGCGCTCCATGAAGTGCCGCTTGGCCGTGGTTTCCAGATCAAGACTGTGGGTCACGCCGTCGGCCTCCAGGTGGGCGATCACCGCCTTTTTCATGGCCGGGTTGTTGTGCCCGAAATTCAGCACGCCCGCCCCGGCGAAAAAGTCGATGTAGGCCTTCCCCGATTCATCGCTCAGGAGGGCGTTGCTCGCCTTCTCAAAGACAACGGGGTAGAGGCGGCTGTAAGCGCGGATTTCGGATTCTCTTGCTTCGAATATACTCATAGTTGCTTTGTCTCGTTATTTATTCCTTTGTTTCATGTGGCGGGGCAATGCCGACCAAGCGGCTGTAAAACCGGACGACCGATTCAATCAAACGGTCGTTAAAATCGTAGCGGGCGCTGTGCAGGTTGTGTTGGTGCGCCGGCCCGTCGTCGGCCCCGATCAGGGCGAAGGCCCCGGGAATCTCGCGCAGGTAGTCACTGAAATCCTCCGAAGCCATAGCGGGCGGGGTAAATGCGCGGTCGAAGGCCGCCGCCCCATGGTCGGCGGCCCAAGCCTCGCGCATAAATGCGGCAGCCTGCGGGTGATTGATGGTGGCCTCGTAGCGGGGGTAATGGACTACCTCGCAGCTCACGCCATAGGCGCGGGCGGTCGCGGTCGCGACCTCGTCGATGGCGGCATTCAATCGTTCACGCGTCGCCGCATCCGCCACACGGATACTGCCGCCGAGAACGGCGCAATCCGGGGTAACCGTCGGCGCGCTCTCGGCCCGAATAGAGGTCACACTCAGCACCGCCGGTTGCTGTGGGGCCAGCCGCCGACTGACGACCTGCTGTAAATTTACCGTGATGGCCGAGGCCGCCAGCACCGGATCGGCGCAGCGCTCCGGCTGGCTGGCATGGCCGCCCCGCCCGTGCACCGTGATGTCAAAGGTGCCGTTGCCGCACATGATGGGGCCGTCCGGGCAAACGATTTTGCCGAAAGGAATGGCGGGCCAGTTGTGCCAGCCGTAAATGAAGTCGATCCCGTCCAGCGCGCCTTCCCGGATCAGCGCCTTCGCGCCGTGGCCGCCCTCCTCCGCCGGTTGGAAAATCAGCGTGACCGACCCCGCCAGTTCGGCCTCGTGTTGTTTCAGCCATGCCGCCGTGGCCAGCAGCGTGGCGGTGTGGCCGTCGTGCCCACAGGCGTGCATGCGGCCTTCGACGGCAGAGGCGTAGTCGAGCCCGGTTTGCTCGGTTATGGGCAGGGCATCGATATCGCCGCGCAGGGCGATGTGCGGGCCGGTGGCATCGGCGGCCAGCGTCGCCAAGGTGCCCGTGCCCGCCACGGCGCGCCATGACATCTGTAAAGCGTCCAGTTGCTCACGGATCATGACGGCGGTCTGATGCTCGTCCCAGCCCAGCTCGGGAGCCGTATGCAAGCGCCGCCGGAGCGTCCGGGCGGCATCCATGATCGGTTCCCATGCGTTAACTGAAATAGGCACAAACAAACTCTAGCAGCGAGTGGGCCAAATGCAAAGGAAACTCCCACTTGACTCAGACTATACCTACTTTTTGTGGAGCGCCCCAATGGTAGGGGCTTTCCTGCGGGAAGCCCGCGAACGTTCGACAACGCCTTTCAAACGTCCGATACCAGCTCACAAGGCTCGTGGGTGCCGCAGAGCTGCACCCCTACGAAAGCGATGCTCCCGTTGGATTTTCGCCACCCAATAATTTTCCCGCAGCCCTAAAGACCGTCGAACGGCTTCTGAACGAAGCCGGGGCATCCGCCATTCGACTATGCTCATGGTCAGAGACAAGCGGAGCCCCTACGATTATCTAGAAACCACTAGCCCTCCTGTTTGAGGGGCTTGAGACTGGGAAAGAGAATGGTATCGCGGATGCTCTCGGCCCCGGTCAGGAGGATGATCAGACGGTCGATGCCAAGGCCCATGCCACCGGCCGGCGGCATGCCGTGCTCTAGGGCGGTGAGGAAATCGCCGTCCATGTCCTGCACGTCCTCGCCGACCTGCTCTTCAAACATCTTACGCTGGATGATGGGGTCGTTCTGCTCGGAATAGGCGGGGGCGATCTCCTGGCCGTTGATACAGAGTTCGAAGACGTCGATGGTGGTCTCGTCGTCCTGGGTGATCTTGGCCAGCGGGCACAACTCGCGCGGAATATGGGTAACGAAGGTGGGCTGAATCAGCGTCGGCTCGATCAGTTTCTCGAAGACGTTGTTGGTGATCTCGTAGTCCTCCAGCTCGCCGTCGACATCGATGCCGAGGGCGCGGGCTTTTTCCAGCTTGGTGGCGCGGTCGTGGCTGAACCAGTCCGGATCGCCGGTCGCTTCGAGGACGAGGTCCTTGTATTTGGCCTCGCGCCACTCGCCGCCGAGTTGGATGACAGTGCCGTCGGGACGTTCGATGTCGAGCGAGCCGATAACCTTTTCCGCCACGTGCTGGATCAGGCCCTGGGTGAGTTCCATCATGCCGCGAAAATCAGAGTAGGCTTGGTAGAGTTCCAGCATGGTGAACTCGGGGTTGTGGCGCCGGGAAAGGCCCTCGTTACGGAAGACACGCCCGATCTCGAACACCCGGTCCTCACCGCCCACCAGCAGGCGCTTCAAGTAGAGCTCCAGCGCGATGCGCATATAGAAGTCGCAGTCGAGGGCGTTGAAGTGGGTGATGAAGGGCCGCGCAGCGGCACCACCGGCCACGCCTTGCAAGACGGGCGTTTCCACCTCGGTGAAATCGCGCGCCCAGAGATATTCGCGCATGGCGCGGATGACATTGGCACGCTGCTTGAAGCGGCGGCGCGAGTCCTGATTCATGATCAAATCGAGGTAGCGCTGGCGGTAAATCTTGTCGTCGTTCTTCAGGCCCGACCACTTCTCGGGCAGCGGCCGCAGTGACTTGGAGACCAGGGTATAGCTTTCCGCCCGCACCGTGATCTCGCCGGTCTTGGTTTTAAAGAGGCGACCCTCCACGCCGATGATGTCACCCAGGTCGAGCTTCTTCTTGAAGTAGGTATTGTACTCGCCCTCCGGCAACTCGTCGCGGGTGACGTAGCACTGGATCTGACCGTCCCGGTCCTGCAGCTTGATGAAACTGGCCTTGCCCATGACCCGGAAGACCACCAGACGACCGGCCACCTTGACGCGCGGTTGCTCCTCGTCAGGCGCACCCTCTTTGTAGAGTCGGATCGCCTCTTCCGAGGTGTGGCGCTGCTCGCAGTTGGCTGCAAAAGGATTACGCCCCTCGGCGCAGAGTTCCTCCAGTTTTTGCAGGCGCACGGCATAGAGATCGTGTGAGTTGTCCGGCGGTGTGGTCTGGTCTGTCATAATGAAAACCGGGCAAAATGGCCGACCTGACTAAAATGGCAATTGGAAACTGTTTAGGAAGAAACTTGTTGACATGATTCATTTGAGCATTTAAATAAACTCATATGGGTATAAATAAGGAAAATCAGCCGCAGCAAATCGAAGAGCCTGCAGCCATCTACGGCAGCCGCCCAATCAGCCGCAGGCGGGCGAAGCGTCGATCGATGGATCCACGCGAGACGGTCGCCACGATTCGGGCGGGCTTGCCGATGATTGAGTTTGAGGGCTTGCAGGAATTACTGGGGCTGAGTGCCGAGGTGCTGGCCGGGCACTTGGGTATCTCGCGGAGCACCTTGGTGCGACGGCGCAAGTCCGGGCGGCTCGACATGCAGGAATCGGACCGGCTTTTACGCTACGCACGGCTTTACGGGCGAGCGGAAGAGGTGCTCGGCGGCGCGGCAGCGGCGCGGCAGTGGCTGGGGGCACCGGCTCGCGCCCTCGCTTACGTGAGCCCACTGGAATTTGCCGAGACGGAGGCCGGTTGCCGCGAAGTGGAGAACCTTCTCGGCCGGATCGAGCACGGGGTGTTTAGCTAGCCTAAGATGCTGCAAGCCTGGCGCATCGTAACCCGCAGATGGGCGGAAACGGCCTTCGACGGCGAGGGGGCCCGTCTCTACGGCGGGCGCTGGAACAGCCCCGGGCATGCGGTGGTGTATCTGGCCGACAGCCGTTCCCTCGCCGCACTGGAATCACTGGTGCACCACCCCGGCATTCCGGATCTGGGCTATGTGCGCTTTCCGGTGCGTTTCAAGTCATCGCTGGTCGAATCTATCTCGACGACCGGACTGGAAGCATGCATCCGCTCGCTGGTCGTAGCCCCCAAGACCCAGGCAGTCGGCGACCAATGGCTCCGGCACAGCCGTAAACCCATCCTCAAAGTGCCGAGCGCGATCATCCCGGAGGAGTTCAACTATCTGCTCAACCCAGCGCATCCGAAGTTCCACCAGATTCAGATCGAGGCTGCGGAAGGCTTTGCTTTTGACCCGAGGCTGGTTTGATTCGAGACCGTTAATTGAGCTAAAAAATGACTTGGGTCGAATATACCGGACTGGGCGTCACCGCTTTGATCTTTTTGATCGGGCTGGCCACCTCGCTGCTGCCGGTCGTGCCGGGCAACTTCAGCGTCTGGGCGGTGGGGATTTTCCTGTTTGGGTTGTTCTTCGGCTGAGGCCGCAACCGTAGGAGAGGCTTCACGCCTCGACCCGCATGCCCGTTGACTCCGACCTCTCGAAAGGCGAACACATTCGTAAGCCCCGCAAGTGTCGGTCGAGACTTCGGCAAGCTCAGCTCAGGAGGGGTAAACCCTCTCCTACGCACTCTTCCGTCCCGAGGCCGCGCTCACGCCGAAGGCCAGGGCGGCGAGCAAGAGGAGAATGAGCAAAGGTGCGCCAACGCGGCCGGCGTGACTGCGTGTGCCCTCGATTTCGATGACGAGCTCCGCCCGGTCGTTGACTTGGAGGGAGCGGGAAAAGCTGGCGGTCTGGCCCTGTTGCGGCAGGGTGATATCGATGGCCTGCGGCTTGGCAGGAACGGCTTGTTGCTGATCGATTAGTCGGGCAGCGAGTCGGCGTAGGGCCTCGTTTTCGTCAGCGGTGTTGCCTACGAGCACACCTTGCAGGTCGTGCGCGGTAAAGTTTAGCAAGTTCTCTTGGGGGACTTGCCGTTGTTGCCCAGTCACCTGAGCCCCGGCTTTGTCATTGATGAACATGTTCCGGCGGTTAGCGATTGCGACCAAGGCCTGTTGCTCACGCACATTCTGCAGTTGCACCCGGGCATCCTCGTTGAAGGCTGCGTCGGACTGCGAGAGGTTGTAAGCACTGGAAAAGGCGGAGCGGGCCTGCTCCTGTTTGCCTTGCTCGAGGAGCACGTTGGCCTCGTTGAGCAGGCTCTCCGCCTTGCTCATTCTCATCTGGCGGCTCTTTTGCTCGAGCTGCATGTAGTCCTTCATATTCGAGACCAGGGCGCGGCCCCGCTGTTGGTCATCGAGGCTGAGGTTGCCCTCCCACTCCTCGACTTGCCAGGTCTCGGGATAATAAAGGGTCCAGGAAATATTTTCCAAGGGAAGGTCCAAACGTGGGCCGATGAGGCTGGTTTTGATCTTACGACGCTGCTGGAGTTCAAGCTGAGTCGCGTAGAAAAACTCCACCACCGAGTCCTGTCCGTCGATAGCGCTGGGCTCGAGTTGCAGCAGCACATCGCCGTCCTCATACCAGGGCCAGACACTTTGTTGGTTAACGTAGCCAAACCAGAACTTGCTTTCTGGCGGCAAAGTAATGCGTAACATACGCTTGTCGCCAGGATCGAGTTGCAGTGTGACCTTGGTCAAGACCGAACCGGCCCCG
>PXBU01000073.1 GCA_003566795.1 Puniceicoccaceae bacterium
CATGGCTAAGACAAAAGTTCTCGAACGTAAGCCCCTGACCTTGGCGGAAAAGACCTTCATTCCGCAGATTGTGGGTGGTCTGAAGCAGACCTTTAGCACCATGCTGCAAAAGCCGGTCACGCTGCAGTATCCGGAGGAGCGCCCGAAAATCCCGGATAACTATCGCGGCGTGCCGACGCTGGTGAAAGATCCCAACGGTCGTGAGAAGTGCGTCTCCTGTCAGCTCTGCGAATTCGTTTGCCCGCCCAAGGCCATCCGCATCACCCCCGGCGAGATCGACCCGGACCATGAGCCGGAGCGCGCCCACGTGGAAAAAGCCCCCAAGGAGTTCGACATTAACATGCTGCGCTGCATTTACTGCGGGCTCTGCGAAGAGGTTTGCCCGGAGGAGGCCATCTTCTTACAAGACGTCTTTTCATCCTCCGGTTACAGTCGGGAGGAAATGATTAACAATAAAGAAAAGCTCTACGAGCTGGGCGGCACGCTTCCCGACCAGCACCATAAGTGGGACCAAAAAAAGGCTGCCGCCGAAAGAGGGAACCCACACCACTAAAACCGATGCTCGACATACTGTTCTACATTTTTGCGGCAATTACGCTGATCTCAGGCCTAATGATGGTGCTGAGCCCCAATGCGGTCACGGGAGCGATCTGTATGATCGTCTGCTTCATCAACACCGCCGCCTTGTTTGTGTTGTTGGAGGCGTTCTTTTTGGCGATCCTGCAAATCCTGGTTTACGCCGGCGCGGTCATGGTGATCTTCATCTTCATCATTATGCTGCTGGATGCGGATGAAGACAGCCACAGCTACCTGCGGGATAAAATGAGTGTGGCGGGCACGATCGTGGGCTTTGCCCTGCTGGTGGTCCTGATCTTCTCTGCTTTTGTCAGTAGCGGTGCCTTGCCGGAAACGGCTCTGCAGGCCGTGGCGGAGAATCCGAGCGGGGAGGGGCAGGGCATCCCGTTCACGACGTCCGCCAAATCCTTTGGTTATAGCTTATTCACGAAATATATGCTGCCGTTTCAAGTGACCGGGTTTTTGCTGCTCGCTTCGATGATCGGTGTGATCGTGGTCTCGAAAAGACAGGAGGAAGCCAAATGACGGTAGGACTCAATGCCTTTATTTTAGTTGCCGCGCTCCTGTTTGCGATTGGCATGGTCGGCGTAATCTTGCGTAAAAACACGCTGGTTATCTACATGTCGCTCGAGCTGATGCTCAATGCCATCAATCTGGCCCTGGTCGCGTTCTCCCGCTATAACAACACCATGGATGGTAATCTCTTCGTCTTTTTCATTATAACCGTAGCGGCCGCCGAAGTCGCGGTGGGCCTCGCCATCGTGGTGGCGCTTTACCGTCGCCGCCAGACGGTGATGGTCGATCAATTGAATGCTTTGAGCCGATGACAGCCACGCAATCACTCCTCGTTGTCCTCCTCGCGCCGCTGTTTTCCGCTGTGGTGATCGGGCTCTTTCTGCGCCGCTTTGGTCAGCTGGCCGCTTATATTTCGGTAGCAACTTCCGGTGTGATTTTCCTGGCGGCGGTCCACGCGGTGTGGACTGCGGGCGGAGAGATCGTGCACGACTCCTGGTTGTGGTTGAGCTTTGGCGCATTTGATGTGTCGATGGGCGTCTTCCTCGACGACGTCTCGGCCACGATGATGCTGATGGTGACTTTCGTCGGCTTCCTGATCCACGTGTTTAGTCTGGGCTACATGGCCAAGGATGCCTCGCTGGCGCGGTATTTTGGCGGCCTGTCCATCTTTATGTGCTCCATGCTGGGTATCGTGCTGGCGGATAACCTGGTCATGATTTTCGTGTTCTGGGAGTTGGTGGGTTTCAGCTCCTACATGTTGATCGGGCACTATATGACGAAGCCGGCCGCAGCCGCTGCCCAGAAAAAGGCTTTTATCGTCAACCGGATTGGTGACCTCGGTTTCGTGGTCGGGATTGCCTACGCCTATTGGCACTTCGGCACCACCGACCTGGAAGTGATGGGTGCACTCGTCGGCGCTGATCCGAACCTGATCCACGCGGGTATCGCTGCGCTGCTGATGTGTGGCTTCATCGGTAAATCCGCTCAGTTCCCGCTGCATGTTTGGCTGCCGGACGCCATGGCGGGCCCGACGCCCGTCTCGGCTTTGATCCATGCCGCCACCATGGTTGCGGCGGGTGGCTACTTCCTGATTCGGATTGTTTATCTCTTCCCCCCGGAAGTGCTTAGTATCATCGTCTGGCTGGGTGTCTTCGGTGCCGTTTACGCCGGCTTCTGCGCCTATGCCCGCCGTGATATCAAGCAGGTGCTGGCTTACTCGACGCTCTCCCAGCTCGGCTACATCGGCGCCGCCTTCGGTCTCGGCTATCCGGGGATTGCCTTATTCCACCTGATCACCCACGCCTTCTTCAAGGCACTGCTCTTCCTGGGTGCGGGCTCGGTCATCCATGGTTGCCACCATGAGCAGGACATTTTTAAGCTGGGCGGTCTCTGGCGTAAGATGCCGGTGACGGCGCTCACATTCCTGATCGGCATCCTGGCACTCTGTGGTGTCTACGGCTTTTCCGGCTACTACTCGAAAGATGCGATTCTGATCGCCGGGGGTATGACAAATGTCCCGGTCGCGGTGCTGCTGACTTTCGGTGCGCTGTTGACCGCTGGTTATATGGGCCGCCTCTTCTGGATCGTCTTCCTGGGCAAGCCTAACTCCGAGGCCGCCGCGCATGCCAAGGAGAGCCCTCTGGTGATGGTCGTGCCGTTGGTCCTGCTGGCGCTGCTCTCGATTGCGGGTGGCTGGCTGGGCTATTGGCCGGAGGTGCTTGGGGCCACCATTAAGGCGGACAAGGCGGAGCTGATACAGATGACCGGCTACGATGCCATGTATCTGCGAGTAGCACTCTTGGGCACGCTGGCATGGATCATCGGGCTGGGGGGCTCCTTCTTCTTCTACGGTCGGGGTGCCAGCGAGGACCGGCTCGAAAAAATAGCGGCACCGCTCTATTCTTTTATCAATCAGCGCCTCTGGTTTGATGAAACCTATGACTTCTACGTGCTCAAGGTCCAGCAACGCTTCGCGGACCTGCTGAGCTTGCTCGACGTGTTCCTGATCAAGGGAGTCCTGGTCCGTGGCAGTGCCGGGTTGGTGGGGCTGGTGGGTATGTGCGCCCGCTCGCTGCATGTCGGGAGTATCCACGGTTATGTTTACTGGTTCCTCGCTGGAATGTTGCTACTCTGGGCGGTCGCCGCCGGAATCTTTGGCTAAGGCACCCTTATCCGCATGAACGACACAAATGCATATTTTCTTCTCGCAGCCATCCTCGCGCCGATTCTGGCCGGGGTGATTCTGCTCTTTGGTGCCCGCTTCACCGATACCACCCGCCGTGCGATCGCCGCTTTTGGCTTCGGCTGGCCGCTGGTGATCGGAATCATGCTCTATGGCTTGTTTGTGCCGGGACTGGCGGGGGAATACAATTTTGAGCTGCGCCTGCCCACCGGGCTGGAGAGTATCGGCATCTACCTGCACCTCGGCCTGAACGGGATATCCATGCCGCTTTTCATTCTCGCCGGGACGGTGGGCTTTGCCGCCGGACTCTACTCCATGTATTCCGATGCCGAGCGGCCACATCTTTACCTGGCTTTGTTGCTCTTCATGCTGGGCGGGCTGATGGGGACTTTTGCCTCTATCGACGTGTTCTTCTTTTACTTCTTCCACGAGCTGGCGCTGATTCCGACCTTCATTATGATCGGTATCTGGGGCGGAGTGGGGCGCCGCGGTGCCGCTATCGAGATGACGATCTATCTCACGCTGGGTGCGCTGCTGTCGCTGCTCGGATTGATTGCGCTCTATGTGGAGAGCGGGGCGGCGTCCTTCTCGCTGCCGGAGCTGCGGGACTACCTGGCCTCGCAACCGCTGTCGGAAACCGTCCAAAATAACATCTACGCGCTGCTGCTCTTTGGGTTTGGTATCCTGGTTTCGCTCTTTCCCTTCCACAGCTGGGCTCCCAAAGGTTACGCCGTGGCACCCACCGGTGCCGCCATGCTGCATGCGGGTGTCTTAAAGAAGTTTGGCCTCTACGGCCTGCTGCAGATTGCCGGCCCCTTGCTGCCCGCTGGGGCGGCTCACTGGTTCCCCTGGCTGATCTGGCTGGCACTGGGCAATATCCTGATCATCGGTCTGGTGACACTGGCCCAGCGGGATCTCAAGATGATGCTGGGCTACAGCTCGGTGATGCACATGGGCTATGCTTTTCTGGGACTGGCCTGCTTCTCGGTAGTGGGGGCGGGCGGCGCCTTGCTGATGATGGTGGCGCACGGCTTCTCGGTGGCGCTGCTCTTCATGCTGTCCACTTGTATCTACCACCGCAGTCAGACCTTCGACATGTCGGCCATGGGGAGCCTGGCGACGAAGACTCCGGTGCTGGCGGCCTTCTTTGTCGCTGGTATTATGGCCAGTATCGGTTTGCCGGGCTTCGGTAACTTCTGGGGCGAATTCACCATTTTTGTGGCCCTGGCCGAGAGCGAGTTGACGCGCTGGCTGGTCGCTCCGGCCGCCATTGGTATCATCATCTCGGCTATCTACGGGCTGCGCGCCGTAGGCAATATCTTTTACGGTCAGCCGAGTGAAGCCTTTGCGGAGCGGTTGGAAAGTGCGCCCATCGAAGACCTGAAGGGTTTCGAAAAGCTGCCGGCCTGCATTCTGGTGGGGGCGCTATTGCTCACGGGTATCTTCCCGCGCATCTTCTCGGATGATGCCAATCGTGAATTGGCCGAGATCTATCCGGCCGCAGAACATCACTTTCCGGCCTCAGCTGGAGTCTCTGAACCAGCCGCCACCACCATTTATCAGGAGGACGCCCACTAATGAACGAGCTGCTTGCAGAATTTCTCCGCGGCTACACCGCGACCAATGAGTGGTCGGCCATCATGCCCGAGATCATGCTGGCGTTGTTGGCGCTGGGCTTACTTGTCTCTGAGATGTTTTTGCCCAAGGCGCAGCATCACCTGATTCCACGCATCGCCATCTGGGGCCAGGTGCTGATCGGGGTTTACGCTTTCAGCTGCATCGGTGGCTGTCTCACCAGCTCCGGCAGCTTCTTCAGCGGGATGATCCTACAGACCGATGTGTCGCAGATGATGCGGCCCTTCTTCCTGCTCAGTTCCATTCTGGTCTGCTATCTGGGGCGGATCTATCTTTCCCAGCAGTCGCTGGCCAAAACCGAGTTCTACCACCTCGTCTTGATCATCTCTGCGGCGATGATGCTGCTGGTGCAGAGTTCCAACTTTGTCATGCTCTTCGTCGCGTTGGAGACGGTGACTGTCGCCTTCTACGTCTTGGTCGGTTATTGCCGGACCAGTCCGTTTTCGCTGGAGGGTGGCTTGAAATACCTCATCCTGGGCTCCCTCAGTTCTGCTATTCTGCTCTTCGGTATCGTCCTGCTCTACGGCGTGGCGGGTAACCCTCAGTTGCCGGGTGCCAGCCCGGACTCGCTTAACTTCCAAAGTTTGCAGGCCTTTATTGCGCTCAATCAATTTACCGGGGGCAACCTGCTGGTGAATGTCGGCGCCATTCTCGTGGTCGCCGGTATCTGTTTTAAAATCGGGGCGGTGCCGTTCCAGATCTGGGTGCCGGATGTCTATCAGGGTGCGCCGACACCGGTGACCGCCTTTCTGGCGGTCGCTTCCAAGGCGGCCGGGTTCATCGTCCTGCTGGTGCTGGTTCAGGGGCCCTTCCTCGCGCTCAATGAGTTGCTGGTCCCGGTGCTTTCCTTCATCGCGGCCGCCACTATCCTCTTTGGTAATATTGCGGCCGTGACCCAGCGCAACCTCAAGCGCCTGATGGGCCTCTCGGGGATCGCGCATGCCGGCTATCTATTGATCGGAGTCGTAGCGGTCATGCGGGGAGTGGAATGGGCCGTCTATGCCGTCATCTTTTATTTAGTGACCTATCTGCTCGCCTCGTTTGCGGTCTTTGGCGTGATGGCCATCACCGCTAAGGCGGACGATGCCAATCAGCAACTCGATGACTACGCGAACTATTCGCGCAAGCAACCTTTCCTCAGTGGCGTGCTCACCTTGGGCCTGGGCTCGCTGGCCGGTATTCCGCCACTGGGCGGCTTCATCGCTAAGCTCTTCCTTTTTGTCGCCGCCTACCAGGCCGGACTCTATGGACTCATCGCGATCGCCATCCTCGGCGTCGTCATCTCCATCTATTACTATTTCGGCTGGATCCGGGAGTGCTATTTTGGCGTGCCCACCAGCGAGATCGTCGAGGATACTTGCGGCCAGTCCACCGTCGCTGACCGCACCCTCCTCGGTGCCCTGGTCGCCGGCACCGTCCTGGTCGGTGTGCTGCCTGCCGTGCTGCCGATCATCCCGTAGCTCCGCGCCCATTTAGAGACGCTGAGAGATCTATGAAGAGCATCGATTGGTTGATCGGATCATGGAAGACGAAATGCACATTGCTCAGATACGATACCACTACTAATGCCATCCGGGCGGGTACGCCAAAGTCTTGCAGCCGACCCAGTCTGGGTGTTACCTGACTCCATGAAACTTGGAATTATCGGAACCGGATGGGTGGTAGAGAAACATTTGGCTGCGCTGAAGCAGATTGAAGGCGCGGACGTAGTTGCGATTGCCGGGCGCAATCAAGCGCGGGCACAGCAGCTGGCGGCACCGTTCGGGGCCTCGACCTACGAGAGCTACCTGCCGATGCTGGAGCGGGAGTCGCTGGATGCGGTGTTTATTTTACTACCGCCCCACCTGCACGGCGAGCTCGAGCGTGCCTGCGCCGAGCACGTGGGTGCCGTGCTGGTGGAGAAGCCCATTACCACCTCACTGGAGCAGGCCCAAGAGATTCATGCCCACTTTAAACAGGCGGGCACCATCGTCTCGGTCGGCTACCAAAACCGCTACCGCCAATCGGTGCAGCAGGCGCGGGCCTGCTTTAGCGGGGACACGCCCGGCATTCTGGCCAACGGTTGGTGGATCGAGCAAATGCCGCCGCCTGCCTGGTGGCGCCGCATGGAGCAGTCCGGCGGCCAGTTCGTCGAGCAGTGCACCCACTTGGTGGATTTAAGCCGCTACCTGATGGGCGAGATCACTGAAGTGAGTGCCTACCGCACCGGCGGCTTTATGAGAGAGGTGCCTGACTTCAACGTCGATGATGCCATGGTGGTCAACCTGCGCTTCGAGTCAGGCGCGCTGGGATCTTTCTGTACTGGTTGCTTCCCGCTCGCGGGGCATACTCGAAGCGGGATCAGCCTCAATCTCTCCACCCGCCAACACCGGGTGATCCTTGAAACCTGGGATTTTTGTGGCGAGATCCACTCCGGCGACGGCGAGGTGACGCAACTTCCCGCCACCGCAGATGCCTTTGTCGTCCAGCATCAGGCCTTTCTGGATTCGCTGGTCAGCAAAGATCCCGGAAAGATTCTCTCCAGCTACGAAGATGCCATGCGCACCCTTGCAGTCACACTCGCCGCCAACGAATCCGCGCGTGAGCACAACGGCACTCCGGTAAAAGTCCGGCCGATTTCTGGCTTCTAGCTTCTGGCGACTTTGTTTGTATTAAATTCTTAACGACTTAACTGAATTATCGAATCCAGGCTTATGGGTATCCCTTGGTTTTTACCCACGGGACTTCGTCTATTAGTGATTGTAGCAACGCCCGATCCCGTTCGCGGATCAAGTCATCCGGATAAAAGCGGTCAATGGCCTCTTGGATTGGCTTCAGTGAACGTATCTTCATTTTTCTTTTGGATCAAGCGTCGCCGCACATACCAGCCGACGGCTGCCAGGATGAGGAGTGCCACCAGCACCGAGACTCCCTGGCCGGTTTGCTGTTCTTCAATCGAGCCGCCCAGCACGTAGAACATCAGCGCATAAATGAAGCTGAAAACAAAGGAGATCCCGAAATAAAGCGGGAGCGAAATCTTCGACAGCACCAGGATATAGTTCTTCAGGAAGGCGGGCACACCCGGTGCGAACTTGACCAGCACCGTGTAGCGAATCGGACGGCGGGGCGCCTGTTGGGGCAACTGAAACTCGCGGCCCTCCAGCATCTTATTGATCACCCGGCGCAGCCCCGAGTGCCCAATCGCATATACCAGCAACAAATTGGCAGCAATCGCGAGCGCACTTCCGCCCAAACCCAGCAGTGGACCAAAGCTGAGGCCAGCCAAAATGTAAAAAGGTGAAGTCGGCACGCCAAAAGCCGGCGTGATCGCCATCAGCAGGAAAAACGCCCAGGGGTTTAAGTTCTCGGTCCAGGCGAGGAAAGCTTCCTGGTCCCAAAAGTAGATAGCGGTGGCCACCCCCACTAAAATAAGGGCGCCTATGTAAAAATTCCGCTGGATAGGACCTGACATGTTAGCAGGCTTTAGAGCCAGCCAGTGGATGTGCCAAGTCGTTTCTTGCCGCAGTAGCAGGGTCCGTAATGGCCCCTTGGTGAAATTGAGGCATACTTGGGCAAGCAGGAAGCGCATCACCACAGGGGTTAAGCCGCTGGGGCCAGAGCAGACGCTCGCCGGAGCTTTGTCTTTTTAAAAATGCCCTTTCAGTCGCAGAAGAATCGATCCAAAACTGGATCGCTTGTCTTGGCCGGAAAACTCATCGGTGCGTAAGGTCCGGCTGAAGCTGAGTTCCAGGCTGTCGTATCGGGCGGCGAGTCCAAAGCTGATTTCTCCCTGCCATGGTTCGGAGTTAACTGACTCTGACCAGCTGCGCGCGAGGGGTCCATCGAGGGTGATGTCGTGCAGGACACCGTAGCCGCGCACGCCGAAAAAACCGTAGAGGGAGAAAGCCGAGGGCAACTCGGACTGGTGATTGAAGAGAGTCTCCGTAAAGCTGCCCAATTGGACGCGTGGCGTGAGGTGGCTGTTGGGAAGGTTTTTCCCGACTCGGAAGTGTGTGCCGAGGTAAACGTCCGTCCGGAAGTTCCCGAGAGCGGTTCCCCATTCGGTAAAGCCGTCAACCTGCAGCGGCCAATCGGCGGTGGCATCCAGTTGTTGGATTCTTCGTTTATGGTCCAGATGCAAGTTCAGCGTTAACTCCCCCGGTGCTTGCGAGTCCCAGCCTTTGAAAAGGGGACTGCCGGATACGTTCTCGTGTATCCAATTTTGGAGATCCTGCCCGTAGCTGAGGCGACCGGTCGTGCCAATTGAGAGGGTAGCGGTGCTGGCGGAATGATCTCCGCTAACCTGCAGGGAAAACTCTAGACCACTCCAAGCCGCATAGGGGCGTTCGCCGCGGGGCGGGGTTAGAGCCTCTGCATCCCTTGGAGTGAACATCAGTTGGCTCAGCCCGATCCCGTATTGAAAGCGAAAGGCTTCGGCCTCGGGGAATCGCAAGGCATTGAAGGGCCCTTGGGCATTGCTGCCCGTCAATCGACGAAGCAGTTGTTGGAGGCGGTTGTGCTGCTCCGAATCCTCCGGGAGGGACCGGGTCAAGGCAATGCGCGCGCCATTGGTGTAACCTTCGTCCGTACCCGCGAAAAGATCATTATCCCACTGCACACTTAAAGTATACGGCTGAGACGTCTCCGGCGACGCAGTCAGAGAAGCACACGTCAGTGCGACAGCGCAAAGTGAAGGCAAGATTCGCATCGCCTGAGTGCTAGAGCCGTGTCGGCCTTAAGGCAAGCGGGGGTTTATAATCTAA
>PXBU01000069.1 GCA_003566795.1 Puniceicoccaceae bacterium
GGTTTGGGACGTTGATTGCGTTTCTGTGCGCTCGCGGGCTTCCCACAGGAAAGCCCCTACGTGACTCTCCGCTTTCTTCGCGGAAGTCGAATCGAGGGATAAACCCTCTCGCTACGGGAAGTCGAATCGAGGGATAGACCCTCTCGCTACGAAATGAGAAACTTATCTGAAAGCAGCCTAGCGACGGCGACGGAACTTCGACTGGAACTTTTCGACGCGACCGGCAGTGTCGACGAAACGCTTCTCGCCGGTGTAGGCGGGGTGAGAGTCGGCAGTGATATCGCAGATCACGACCTGGTGTTCCACACCGTCGATCTCCTCGGTCTTGTTGCCACGCATGGTTGAGCGCGTAAGAAACTTGTGCCCGGTGGAGACGTCGACGAAGGCAACAGGGTTGAGCTTGGGATGAATTTCAGCTTTCACGGATATCCTATTCGTTAATTAACCCTGACGCGCTTTGAAGCGGGGGTTGGTTTTGCAAATGACATAGACACGCCCCTTGCGACGGACGACTTGGCAGTCCGGGTGGCGGTCTTTGAGCGATTTAAGTGATGAAACAACTTTCATGGCATGAATTAGAAGAATTGGAGAAAAAGAAGTGCCCAGCGCGGCCTGTCAATGGCAAAGCCGGAAATATTTTTATCCCCCGCTACAGTTGTTCCACCCGAATATTACTCTCTGTCAGTAATTCTCTGACGAGTTCATCATTCCGATAGTCGCGGTGGTACTTGATGCAACGAATGCCTGCCGCTGCCAGAATTTTGGCGCAATTAATACAGGGGAAGTGGGTAATGTAAACGGTGCTGTCTTCCAGCGATACGCCACGCCGAGCCGCATCACTGACTGCGTTCTGCTCCGCATGGACGGTCGCCTGCTCGTGGCCATCGCGGAGACGTGACAAGTGCGGCGCCCCCGGCAAAAAGCCATTGTAGCCCGCAGCAATGATCCGGTTTGTATGCGCGCCACCGGAAACAATGACACAGCCCACATGCAAACGCTCGCAACTCGAGCGGGTGGCCATGAGCATCGCAGTGGCCATAAAATAAAAATCCCAGCTGGGACGGCCCGGCCAAGCTTGCGTGAGTTGCTCCAGCTCATTCAAGGCCGATTGCCAATGACTTTCGTTTTCGCTCATAATTCTTCAACCAGATACTGCCTAACAGGATACCCTATCTGTCGACACCCTCAAGGAAACACACGCAGCTCCAGATAGCCAGCGGGCAGGTTCGCTAAGGTAGCGGGACGGGTCAACCACTCGGAGACGGCGACATCCAATGCATCCGAACCAGAGGATTGTTGCAGCAAGGGCGCTCCCATCAGAAGGCCTTGCGCCGACATGTTCACATAAAATACGGCCGGACGCTCTGCGAATTCTTCAGCCGGCAGATCGACTTCCAGTCGCATCTCATAATCTACTGGATAAGCATCATTCCCGCTTATTATCGTTACCACCGCCACCGGACTCCAGCTCTCAAAGGCCTCGATCGCCAGCTCGCCCTCACCCTCACCAAAGTGGCTGAAAATATCCCAAAAACGCAAATCCAGCAAATCCGCCGGTTGCTTCACATCAGCTACGCGAGGAAGCGACAGGCGATCGGGCCTGACATCACGCAGGAGAGAGATATCCGGCTCAAAGTCAGGAAAATTCCGCCAGTCCTGCATGATCTGCCCCGAAAATACCGCTGAGGCAGCGCTCCATTCTCCGGGAATGAACAAAGGGGCAGAGTCAAACAGGCTGGCCTGTTCGATAAGTGCCTCCGAGTCACGGTCTAAATCAGTCGAGACCAATACAACAAAAGCAGCGTCCTCTGCACGGGAATGCAGTGGATTTGAGGACACTCTGAAAACGAAAAAACCCAACAAATGAGCCAATACACCCAGGAGAAGGGCTATCCGCAGCAATGGCGACATCTGTTGCGCATTCGGTTTGCGCCGATTCTGTGCCTCTAGCTCACTCATCTCCTAGCAGCATTCTCTAGCCTTGCGGCGGCAAGAGTTCCTCCATTGCCTTTTGCTTCTTTCCGGCCAACTGCACCTGATCAAAGCCCGCCGCTTGCGCCAACTCGCAAAGCCGCAGAAAATCCTGCATCGGCATCTTGGCATTCGCCTTAATCAGCAGCACCTGAGAGCTTCGATCAGAGCTTTCGATATAGCGCTCAAAGCCGCTCTGAATGGTCCCGACATCGGCCACCGCTCCATCGAAAAAGAGCATACCATTATCCCCAATCGTCAAGACAGCCACCGCCTGCTGAGAGTGCTGTATCCTCATTTCCGTGCTGGGTAGATCGATGCGGACACCAGGCAGCGAAACAAACCTGGTAAAAAGCAAGCTCACCAGCATCGCGATCACGATCATATCCAACACGGGTATAAAATCGAGTCGAGTATCGCCCTGCCGCAGTCGGCTCCTGAAAGCGAATGGCTCAGAAAACGAGCCTTGCCGGGAGGAGGGTGCTGGTTGGTCTCGCGGCCTCATGTCTCCTCCTTGGATTCAACGACGGCACTTGAGCCCGAGATTTCCCGGTCAGTCGTCAGAAATTCGAATATCTCATGCCCCACCCATTCAAAATCGTGGACCAAGGCGCGCACACGGCCCAAGAGAAAATGATGCGCCAGAACGGCCATGACGCCGATGGCCAAGCCACTCGCAGAGGTGATTAAAGCTTCCGCCAGCAAGCGACTAAACTCGCCACTGTCGGCGTTGGCTGCTTCCAAAAAATAGAGTGCCTGCAGCGCCGATATCAGAGTGCCGAGAAAACCCAGCATGGGGGCCACCCGGGCGAGTGTGGCGAGCGTGCCAATCCTGCGCTCCAGCACGGGAATTTCCACAATCGCAGCACCTTCGATAGCAGAGCGGATGACATCTCTCGATTCGCTGTAGTGCAGCAGAGCTGACTTCACAATTCTGGCAAGTGGGCCCGGAGTGTCTTCACACAGGGCGAGTGCCTCCACCAGACGTTTTTTCCGGACGAGATTCTTAATCCCACCCAGGAAATCGTCGGTGCCGATCTGGCCTTTATGCAGGAACAAGGTGCGCTCGATGAAAATCACGAATCCTATCAGACTGACGACCAGCAGTGGATACATGACTGGACCGCCTTGTAGGATAAAATTGTGCTCAATATACTCCATAGTGTTCGATAATTACTGGGCCTAAAGGCTCTCGTTCCGTCGCAGCTGGTTAATCCGCGCGAGGGCAAAGCTCCGGCCGGGAAGGTTGAACGCGACTAGCCTTCGATACAGTTTTTCGGCTTCTCTTAAGTCACCTTCATGCTCAAGAAGTTCACCCAGTGAAAAAACTGATCTGGATAGCCAGTAGCGACCGACAAGAGTCAATGCGGCTGCATTCGTGGAATCGAGCAGGTAGCGGCTGGTCACCAAACCAAAAACAGTTTTTGCCGCGCTGGTATCTTGATTTCTGGTAAGGATGTTCCCCCACTTGTAGCCTGCCTCAATCCGCACCTCCACCGGAATATCAGGCTGGTCCAGCAAGCGCTCCAGGATAGCTAATGCCTCAGCCAGCTGACCTTCGCCCTGGGCCAAAGCAGCAATACAGTCGGCCCGCGACAGCTCCGCAGCATATCTAAGCCGATGCGAAGGAAACCGGTTGATAAGGTTTTCGTAAATCAGCTGCGCCCCGGCAAAATTATTCATTAACCGGAGTAAATCTCCCTGCTTCAGTCCGGCATAATAAACCAGATCACTGCCAGGATGATCTTGCACCAAGCGATCCAGCAAAATCACTGCCTCACCATAATGATCAGGCCCCTGCCTTTGGCTGTGCAAGGCAGCTTCAAACAAGGCCTGCGGGATCAGGGTGCTACCCGGATAATCATCGGCAAAAGATCGCAGCACCTCTCTGGCGGCCAGGAAATCCTCGACTGAGGCATGATAGGCCGCCTCGGTAAAGTAGGTTCTTTGGGCAGCGACATTACCCCTAAACTCTGACCGGATCGTCGCAATGACATCGAAAGCTGCGGCTACATCATCAAGTGCCAACATCGTTTCTGATTTTAGCAGCAGTAATTCCGATTTCAAACGCGAGCTTTCCTCTGGCCCAAGGGCATCCGGCGGCATCGATTCGATGCGCGCCAATAGAACATCGAGTTTTTCGTCTACCCCGGAACTCTCATCCAATTGCAGACTGATGTACGCCTCTAACCAGCGCATCCGCAAATCAAGCAAGACCGGGACCGCCTCGGCATCGCGGCGGATCACTGAACGTAGCCGCTCCAGAGCCCGTTCGGCCTGTCCGTTCGCCTGTAGTGCCAGCGCGATACTCCATTCCGCCCGCCAATGATCAGTCACTCCTATCTGCCCCGCAAAACTAGCCTGATCGATTTTGGTGACAGCCTCCTCATATTTCCCGGATCTAATCTGCGAGATCACCAATCGCAGCAGCAGGTTGGGGGCACCCGATTCAGAGTCGATGCCGGAATACGCCAAATCGTAGAAATCAACTGCGTTCGAATAATCCGAGTTCAAAAAGTAGCAATCCCCGATCAAACGATTGAGCTCAGCAATTTTATGCGGCTCCGAGGAGCGTTCACGCAGATCCAATAAATAGTCAGCGGCCACACGATACCTGGGAGGAGTTCGCTGCAGTGCGGCATAGGCAAGCAGTCGATAAACACTGGCTATCTCGGAGAAACCCGGAAATTGGTCCAGCAGGTGACGCGCATCGGCCTCTGCCAAGTCGATCATATCCGGATTTGCCAAGGCGAGTTGACATCTCATATAGTAAAGCTGGGCGATGAGCGGGTAGGGTTCAGGCTGGGCAATAATCTCGCTGAGCAATTCCAGCAAGTCCGCCTGGCGCTCCGTTACGGAAGCCAGTAATTGGAGCGCGATGACGGTAGCCTCTGAATCGACTCCGGTGCGCACCAACGACTCAAGCGAAGCCCAGCCCGCGCTGGAATCATGCCCCAAAATCAGCCCCTTCAGCAGCCGCAAATTGGCTCTTTCATCGGCTGAGTAACCGGAGTCGGCACGAGTCAACTCCGCCTCCAGTATGTCGATCGCTTCAGCTTGCCTTCCCATGCCGTGCAAGAGAACAAGATACTCCAGCAAGAACGGAAAGGCCGCAGATCTCCCGGCCAGAGCTTCAAACTTCTCTCGGATTTCGACTAACAAGCTCTCGTCGGCCTGAGATTTCAATATTTGCTGCCGGAGGACCAAACTCGAAAACAGCGCGGACTGCATCGGGCTGAGAGCGGCATTTTCAGCCTTTTTGAAGAAGGTTTTCGCATCGTCTGAATGCCCTTCGATATCCGCCACCATGCCCTGCAGCAGGAAAAACCAAGGCAGATCAAAACGGGTTAAAGCATCAGGATCGATGCCAGTCAGTTCGGCCCGAATCGATTCGGGATTTGGTGTCGAAGCTTCACCGTAAAGGATGCTGGCTTGGTAAAGTCGGCGGCGATTCGCGTCATAGAGGACCGGCAGAGTCGCTAATACGTCAGAAGCCTTCCGGTAGCTTGCCTGAGCAATCAGCGCCGCGACATAATCCAGTGATAGCTCTATCCTGTCGTTCGCGGCCAGCTCCATATCCTCCAGTAGAGAGCTGAAAATATCCGCCGCTGTCGCCGACAATCCCGACTCCAGCGCCGCACGCGCCGCCGCGGCCTTCCATTCATATTGAACTGAGGCAGCCTCACCTGCCAGATAAGGCTGCTCCCCCAACAGGGGCACCTGCGAAGCGAATAAAGCAGAACGCTCCCCCTGCCATAGCAGAGAAGCGGCTAGTAAGGACCAAAATGAGAGCGACCGGATCACAGGGCACAAATTACGAAGAAAGTTGAGAAGAGATCGAGCCCACACAGGAGGCGACAGTGTATTGAAAGTGCTTCCCTGACAACTCATGGATAGAAAACCGTGGTGCCCCCACTGGGAATCGAACCCAGATTAGCTGTTTAGGAAACAGCGGTTCTATCCATTGAACTATGGGGACTTCTGATAATCAGAACTTTACAAATCTCTACGATAGCCGGATCGTAAAGTTCCAAAATGAGCATTCAAGTTCATTGATATTTAAATTTGATAATGAACCCGTGACACTGACTCGCAATTTAAGATCCGCAACGAAAAAGCAGAACCTGGGAGAGCGGTTTGGTAAAAAAGCCTTCATTTAAGGCTTGCAGAGTGCTTTCAACACTATACTGCTTTCGGGTTCATGAGTGCAAATAACAAGACTCCCAATCGCTCCCTCAACCCGATGGACTACACATTTAACGATGTGGAGACGCTTTCGCGTTTCGTCACAGAAACGGGTAAGATCTTGCCGCGCAAGGTAACCGGCCTTTCCGCCAAGCATCAGCGGCGCATTACCAACCGCATTAAGCAAGCGAGGAATATGCTCACCATGCAGTAGGCAGACTACTAGCTATGCTTTTTGGCGATCCTTCTCCCGTCCGGAGAGGGATTTTTTATATCAAGTAAGCACGATGGCTACTCAAGCAAAGATCCTGAAAAGTGATCCGCAGTCACTTGAAGCATGCGCACAGCTGCTACGGGATGATGCGCTCGTGGCAGTTCCGACCGAAACGGTTTACGGGCTTGCCGGGAATGCACTCTCCGTGGCGGCGGTCCGGAAAATATTTAGCGTTAAGGGGAGGCCCTTAATCGACCCGCTCATCACTCACTTCAAGCATGCCAATGCCGCTTTCTCCCAGGTATATGTGCCGGAATCGGCCCGGGCCCTGGCGGCAGCGTTTTGGCCGGGGCCGCTCACCTTGGTGCTCAAGAAAAGGCCGGGGATCCCTGACTTGGTAACTGCTGGCCTCAGCAGTGCCGCGATCCGGGTGCCCAATCAACCAGTCATGCTGGCTTTGCTACAAAAATTGGATTTTCCGCTGGCGGCGCCCAGTGCCAATCCATTTGGGTATGTCAGCCCCACGCGACCGGAACATGTGGCGCGGACGCTTGGCCACAAAATCGGCGCGATTCTCGATGGAGGCCACTGCCAACACGGCATCGAATCGACCATCCTTGATTTACGTGATAGCGATTCGCCCCGGTTGCTCCGTCCCGGTCCGATCCCAATCGATGACCTCGCCAGCTGGCTGGATCGCCCAATCCATGCCGCGGAGAAGACAGTCCCCGAGGCAGCCCAAACATCGCCCGGGCAACTAACAAAACACTACAGCCCGCGCACTAAGTTGGAAATTGTCGAGCATGGCCAACTGAACTACCGGGGTTCCACCGGCGAAGCAGTGGTGGCGAACAACAAGCCCGACGATGCCGGGCAAAAAAATCTTTTCTGGCTCGCTGAGGACGGGAACCTCGAGACAGTCGCCAGAAACCTGTTCGACCTGATACAGAAACTAGACCACATGCAGTTTAGGAGGATAGTCGTCGAGGCCGCTCCCGAATCGGGAATCGGCATCGCTATCAACGACCGGCTACGTAGAGCTGCCGCCCCTTCCTAGCGTGTCATCAAATACGCTTTCCCATACCTCAAATTATCGAAACTTGTAGCCGAACGCCTTCGCGTTTGGTCATCTTTCCGAAACTTGTAGCCGAACGCCTTCGCGTTTGGTCATTTCGCACTCTCCGGGCGGTTGGACCAAAGCCGAAGGGCTTCGGCTACTAGCGAACCGAGACCCGCCATCAAGTAAAACACTCCCGGCAGAGGCGGTCTATCAGGACTTTGCTTGCAGTTCCTCTGGCTCCACATTTTCAGCCAACTCCTGCTCCAGCTCTTGCTCCTGGCGGAGGTAGTAATCTTGATACGAACGGTCAGAATAGTGGGAGTAGTAGTAGCTGGATATTGAACTGGTGATATTGTTGAGAATGGCACCGAAAACGGGTGTATTGGACTCCCACAAGCGACGCACATTCACTACGGCCGTCTTACGTTTCACAGTATTGAACTTAATGACGTACAGGACGCCATCCACCATCGGGAGCAGGTTGAGCGCATCGCTCACCGCTGCCAGCGGCGGCGTATCGATAACGATACGGTCATAGCGATCACGTAATTCAGCCATCATTGATTCGAATTGCGCACTATTAAGGACTTGGGTGGGATTTTTGGACTTTCCACCACTGGGAAGCACATCCAAGTTAGGATAGACTTCCTTAATCACAACCTCATCAAGACCAACTCCCTGCTCAACGTGATCCAGTAAGCCCTTGTCGTTCTCAAGCTGGAGAGATTTCGCCACGTTGGGCAGCCGCAAGTCACCATCCACCAGCAGCGTTTTTTCGCCGTGATTGGCGAAAGTCAGCGCCATGTTGGAACTGATAAAGGACTTCCCTTCTCCCGGAACGGTGCTCGTCGTCATGAGCACCTTGGCATTCCTACTTTCATCACTGAGCTTCAGCGCAGAGTGGATGGTGCGAAATGTCTCAGTCACATGCCGGTCCACATTGGACGCCACTGCTTGCGCCTTGGTATTGGAATCAAGCTTCTTGATGCGGGGCACGACACCGAGCATCGGCAGTCCAATCGTGCCTTCAATATCGAAAGCGCTTTTCACCCGATCATCCAAGAAAGCCACCATGAAGACCAAAGCAGTACCTACAGCCAAGCCGCCAAAGAAACCCGCAGCAAGGTTCATGGTGACGTTTGGTGAAGAGGGCCGGTCATCCGGCGGCGGCACGGCCTCATCCACAATACGCGCGTTGGGATTCTTCAAATTGACCTGCGCACGTTCAGTGGTCATGCGTGAGTTAATCGCCTGAAAGAAGTTTTGTTGAACCTCCAGATCGCGCAGCAGCGAATTAAACTCCACTCTGACCCGGCTCAGTTGAATCAGCTCCTGTTCTTTCTCCGCTAAACGCTTGCTCGCAAGCTGATAGTTCTCCCGCGCCTCAGTGTAGCTGGCATAGACCTTATCGACCGCATTTTTGACCGCTGTTTCCAACTCCGTCTCGGCCTCTTGCAGCGTCTGAAACTGCTGTATCATCACCGGGTGCCGCTCCCGATAGCGCCGGGACAGAGAGGAGATACTTATACGCGTGCTCGAGATTTTCGAGAGCAGATCAGAGACCCGCGGCTGTTCGGAGATAAAAGAAAGTTCCCACAGATCTCTGCCCTCACGTTTGTAGTTTTCTATTAACCTCCAACGGGTTTCAAAATTATCGAACACATTCTTGGTATTCGACTTAAGTGTATTAAGGTTACCAAGCTGTTCTCTGGCGATATTTTCCTGACTGTCGAGCGATACGGCGTTCTTTTCCTCACGATAGTCTGCCAGTTTCATTTCCAGCTCCTCGACGCGTTCTTTCTGCTGATCCGCGCGAACGCGCAGATCCTCGACCGCTTTCATCGAACCATCAATGTTAAGCTTCAAGTTGTAATCAATGAATTCACGCGCAAACAAATTGGCCACCTCAGCCGCTACAACGGGATCGGGATGCGAGTAGGCAATGTTCACCATCAGGCTCATTCGCCGCGGAACAATGCGCCGGTTACGGGCAAGAACCTCACCCGGCGAAAGGGGCCCCCGCAGGCTGAGCGCGTCCGTGTAGGGAGCCATAAAGCGCTGACGCATTTCATCGGTGAAACGCTGCTCCACCCCCGATACTATGGCGGAACTCTCTAAAATACTGATCTGCGTATTTAAGTCTTCGGCAGAGTAA
>PXBU01000254.1 GCA_003566795.1 Puniceicoccaceae bacterium
AAAGCAATTTTTATTTTAAATTAAGTGTTATGTTTAAACAGAGTTCCTTTAAAAATCTTTTTTTGGCAACTTTTTGTATTGGGACTTCACTCAATGTAGCTGCAGAAGCCCCAAAGAAAAACTTCCTTTTCATATTTACAGACCAGCAGAGCTACGATGCTTTGAGCACCGCTGGTAATCCAATACTTAAAACTCCCAATATTGACCGGCTTGCTGAACAAGGTGCGTTTTTCAAAAACGCGTATACTCCTGTAGCAGTTTGTGGCCCTGCCCGGTCCTCCGTTTTAACCGGACATACCGCTGAAAATACGGGTATTACAAATAATACTGTCTATTTCGATTGCGACCCAAATGCCATGTCAATGCCCACCTTTGATGAAATCCTTACCGAACATGGCTATCGTGCTGAATACTATGGTAAATGGCACTCCAGTTCACACCGCGCACCCAATGTTTACCAAAACCCTGAACTGTATGCCCCCAATGGCAGGTGGATTTTTGGCCCGGGAGGCCAGGCGCATATGTATCATGGTTACCTCAATGAAAATGCGGTTAAACCCGAGCTTCGGGAGGGTGAATTTATCGAAAATATGTCCAGGTTCCCTTATGTGCCGGACCCCATTGACCGTTATTACGGGATGACGCAGGAGGAGCTGGTAGCCCAGGATATACATGTTCTTCAACCAGATCAACACGGGAGACTTCGAATGGATAAGGAGCATACACTCACTGCGTTTCAGTCAAGACAGGCGATCGAAGCCATTGAACGATTGAAGGATGAACCTTTTAGCATAACTCTTTCACTGCACTTTCCGCATACACCCATAACACCTGCTGAACCCTATTACAGCATGTATCCGCCGGAGGATATGATTCCACCGGTTAGTATTGCAGACAGAATGGAAAACTCACCCTATAGAACTACGAATGGCAGACATATTTTGACCGAATACGCGAACACTGAAAAGGTCAAATACATGATTTCCAATTATTACGGACTTATCACAGAGATTGATGATTGGGTGGGAGTAATATTGGATAAACTGGAAGAGCTTGGGCTTACTGAGAATACGTTTGTAATTTTTGCCAGCGACCATGGCGATATGCTTGGGGCCCATGGCATGCGTGAGAAGAATGTTTTCTACGAAGAATCAGCTCATATTCCATTAATCATGCGCCTTCCCGGTGAAATAGAAGCCGGAACCGTGGTGGATGGGTATGTTTCACTAATTGATTTATTCCCAACTATCCTGGATTACTTAAATATTCCTGAACATCCCTCTGACGGCGTAAGTCTTCGTGGCTTAATAGAAGGAACAGACACGGAACATGGAGAGTACGTGGTTACTGAATGGGATTTCAGAGGACCTGTTGCGCCCAACTTTATGATTCTGAAAGATGGCTGGAAACTTATGATTCCTTATACAAAAGATTCCAAAGTCTTGAATGCATTGTATGATTTAAATACCGATCCCTATGAGATGTATAACCTGATAGGAAAAAACCCCAGGGCCGGTGAATATAAAGAAAAGGCTGAAGAGTTACGTGCTACTCTTCTGGAATGGCTGGAGAAGACCAATTCACGGCATTATGAGGGAGTCGCTGCCCGTGTCCTGGTTGATGAATTTGAATAGTTATAGCTCGTTACCAGACCAAACACTTATGAACCGAGCCATGACAAATATTTTGACACACACGGATGGTTATATGGCGAGCTCTCATCGCATGAGCGGGACAGGCATTTGACAGACTTAATCAAATTATAAACAGATGAAAAAAATAATCATTTTTTTGCCAATTATTCTATTATTCAATCTTGGGCTAACCCTAATGGCAAACGATTCTCCCGATGCTTCAATCCTATTCTCAAGCCCGGTAGAAGAAAATAATATTTCACTGGTAGTCAATACCAATCCGGGCGCCGAAGCCTACACGGAATTTACAAGCAAGGGAGGAGAAAATTGCCTGTTTATTCCTTCAGGGAAGTATGCCTACTTTCGTGTAAATGATGCTACCATTACGCCAAACGACAATAATCTGATTGTCGAAATTACCTATTTTGATGAAGGACTGGGTACTCTTTCCTTTCAATACAATTCAACCAGTCAGGATTACGACAGACAAAATTTCAAAAAGACCAATTCAAATACATGGGCCACGGTAAAAATTGTGATAACAAATGCTTCATTTCGTAATGCCCAGAATAATCAGGCTGATTTCAGAATTTATGAAAACAATTACATCAGAAGCATTTCCATCTCAAAAGGTGAGTTGGTTCCTGATGAAGAAGAAGTCCCGGTTACTCAGGGAAGTTCTTATTCCGAATTTAAAGGAAAGTCGGTGGCCGGCTACCAGGCCTGGTTTACGGCTAGTGAAACAAATTCAGACTGGGTTCACTGGCCAAAGGGTAGCAGCCAGCGCCCTGCAGTAGGAAACTCTTCATTTGAAATTTATCCTGATGTTAGAGATTATGACCCGGAAAAGCTTCATCATACAGGTTTTGCCAATCTTGGTAACAGAGATCCTTCCGTATTGTTTTCTTCAGTAGACGTTATCGACACCCATTTTGAATGGATGAAGGATGCCGGCATTGATGGGATTGCCCTTCAACGTTTTATCGGTGACACTCCTTATCCCATTACTTATTCTTCTGTGTCCAAACTGAGCAGGGTAAAAAATGCAGCAGAAGAGAACAACAAGATATTTTATATCTGCTATGATATGTCATCGGCTAAAGATGAGGATGCCTGGGTGGAAAGCATCAAGTTCGACTGGGTTTTTAACATTGAACAGACAAATGCCCTTACTTCGTCTCCTGCATATGCTACGGTAGATGGTAAACCTGTTGTTCAAATTTGGGGGCCCGGTTTTAGCTCAAGGGCCGGAAATGCTGCCGGAACAATTGAGCTGATAGAGTTCCTTAGAGGCCGCGGTTGTTATGTAATCGGAGGCGTTCCAACCGGCTGGAGAACTGAATCGAGAGACTCAAAACCTGATTTTTTAGAGGCCTACAAAAAATATGATATGGTTTCCCCCTGGGTAGTTAGCCGATTCCGTAACCTTTCAGAAATTGATAATCACAAAACAAATTATTTAATTCCAGACAAAGAATTTTGTGATGTCAACCAGATGGACTATATGCCGGTGCTTTTTCCCGGATTCGCCTGGTCGACATGGAAAGATGGTGAGCCGAACCGCACTCCGCGCCTTGCCGGAGAGTTTCTATGGCGCCAGGCTTATAATATTGCAGATGTCGGCATAGAGCAAATGTATTTTGCCATGTTTGATGAATACGATGAAGGTACCAATCTCATGAAATCAGCAACCGACTGGAGCATGATACCCACCGATCAATACTTTCTGACCCTGAGTGCAGATGGAATATGGGTATCATCCGATTTCTACCTGCGCTTGGCGGGTGCTGCCACAGAAATGGCAAAAAGTGCCGATCCTCCTTCGCCAAACTTTTCAATTCCATATTCGCAGGGCCCCGTTTATTATCGCAACAGCTTTGAAAAACGATATACCGAATATCAGGATAATAATGGTAATATTCGCAGTGGCATTTTTAATCTGGATCCCTGCTTTTATAAAGCCAGATTGCTGAATAACAATGCTGTTTCATCAGCTGTATGCGAAATAATGGAGGATGTTTCAAATGCAAAAAGCGGTCACTATGCCGTAAAGGTTTCGGGAAACCCCAATTCAACAGATGATGCAACTTTTGATTATTTAATTGCAGAGGTAAAAATTCCGGTAGTTGAAAACATGAAACTAAGTTTCTGGAAGAAAACAGTTGATGAACTGGGACGGTTTGTTTCCATTGATCTGCAGTTTGCTTCCGGTAAGCGATTGAGTCAGCTGGAATTGTATACAGACCAGCATGGCAACAATATGCATGCTAAAACCGGTCGTGGTAATGTTGGCCATGAATACGAACAATTTGTCTGTGAAATAGGGAATGGGGAGCTTGTTAATGATGTCATTACAGCAATTATTGTGTCGTATGACCAGCCGGAAACATCAGCTTCTTTTAATGCATATATAGATGATATTCTGATTACCACAGGCGATCTTCCATCTTCTGTCAGAGAATTTAGAGTTTCAGAACAAAAAAGCCGAATATATTTTTCTGGCAACCATTTGCATTTTATCGACACACCAATGCATTCACTGGTTAAAATTTACAACATTTCCGGTGTGGCTGTAAAATCATTCAGGCTAGAGAGCTCAGAGGTTGCAGTTCAATTGCCTTTTGGAGTTTACGTGGTAACTACACGATCAGGAAGTGATTTTAATGCACAGAAAATTATTATTACACAGTAGTTAAGGTTCATTGTAATCAACGAGTGCACCTTATATCGGTCTGGATAACCTGATTTATAAGCATAATAACGGATCGCCCCGATAAACACATTATTCATATAAACCATGAACACTTAATTAATATGAATACAAAATGAAAAAACAATTAATCTCTATAGTTTTGCTTTTATGCATGATTTTATCTTTTAATCATGTATTTTCTCAAGATATTGGAGCCATTTTTTGTTGGCATTATAAGGAAATATATAGTGGGCATGATTACTTGTATAACCAATCCATTGTAAAAAGAGGTCTTCCCACAGACGACACTCATTGGTCAAATAATTTGCAATGGTGGGAAAACATTGTTGAGGAGATTGCATATTCCGGGATGGATTATATTGCTCTTTTAAGCCGGGGCAATCAACCCAACGCGCCGGATAGAGGCAATGGCAACCCAAAACATATACCAACATTAATTGAGGCCATGCACAAAAGAGGGGTTGCCAATTCCTTCAAAATGGCAATTTTCGACGATCCCCCTCAATCATGGGCAGGAAGCAAGAACTGGGAAGAATCGGGAGGTACAGAATTTTCGCCAAGTACCAATAAGTTCGATTGTTCCGTTACCGACAATTACAAATATATCTGGGATTACAACATCAAAGAGGCAATTGCTCACATTCCGGAAGAAATGCGTTACGAAATTGACGGCAGAATGGTGATCTTTTTCTGGACTGTATCGGATTCGTGGTTTTTAAACATGCAAGGCAATCTGTCAAAGATCCTGAAATACGTTAAAGAAGAATGTCAAAAAACCTTCGGCTTTGAACCATACATCATTATCCAGGAATCCTGGTTCGAACGCGATAACTCCCTAAGCGACTCAGGAACTTTTGATGCGGTACACGGATGGCTTGCGCAAGTCAGGGGGCGCTCCTGGTCATTTGTTGACTGGAATGGAGAAAAAACAGGTGTGATTGTTCCCGGGTTTTATAATCCAGGAACAGGCAGATTTCTGGATCCATCCATGGGAACCGATGATAACGGAACGATGCTTAGACACGGATTAGACAGCACGGTCGGTGCCGGCGCACGAACTACATTAATCGAGGGATTTACCAATGCAGCTGAAACAGCCGCTTTATGGCGCAGCACCGATAACGGCCAATTCCTTTATTACGATTATCCCAACCAACGGCTTAATATTGTTAGAAGATACTCCGGCAATCCATTCCCGGAAACTCTAAAAGTTAAAGCAGAGGCCTGCGATTTTTATTATGATTTAACTCCGGGAAATAGTGGTGGAGCCTATCGACATATGACTGACCTTGATATAAAGAAATCTACTGATATTTATGGTGGCTGGTATGTTACCGATACTGAGCCTACAGAGTGGATGGAATGGTTAGATCTGCCCCTTTTGGCTGACACCAGATTTGATCTGAGGTATAAGTCAACGGCTGCTTCATCAGTAAAGATTTCTATCGACGGCGAGGACTTACCTACAGCGGATCTGCCTTCTACTGATGGAGTATGGACAACGATTGATATTGGTACAGCGACCCTTCCGGAAAATGGATTACATAGAGTTAGGTTAACCATTGTTTCAGGTAGTCCCGATATAAACTACTTTAACCGGACAAGCAGTGAAATTCCAATTGATAATCCGGGTCATGGGAGTGATGCTACTGTTGTAATTTCTTCTCCGGTAGATAATGCATCAATTGATTTCGCAACAGGTTTTTCATTACAAGTTGACGCCAGCCATCCTTCAGGATTTGAATGGATGCAACTGTGGATTAATAAAGACAATGATGATCCTTTTATTTATGAAACAATTGATGCTGGTCCCTGGGAATTTGATGTTTCGGGTTTATTCCCCGGCGACTATACACTTTTTGTCAGGGCAAAGGACAACGACGAAAAATTTACAAACAGTGAAAAAATTACTGTTACCCTTTACGATGATGGGAGTCATGTTTCTGTTGCTATTTCTTCTCCGGCCAATAATTCATCGTTCGATGCAGGAAAAGATTTAGAATTAACAGTAGATGCCAGTCACCCCTTAGGATTTGAGTGGATGAGGCTATGGATGAATAAAGACGGTGGAGAATTTGGAGTTTATGAAATTATACATAATAGCCCCTGGGAATTTAATCTCCCGAATTTAAGTGCCGGAACATACTCTTTTTTTGTAAGAGCAAGGGACAATGCTGGAGGAAGAACAGACAGTGATATAATTACTGTTACACTTCACGCTGATTTATCCACTTCAATAAAAGAGTCGGATACTCAAAATATTGTAAGCATTTATCCAAATCCTGCTTCTGATTTTGTGCGAATTGTTACTAATCAGAAAATTGGTGAAATCAGCTTGTTCACAATAAGCTGGCAGCTACTGTTGAGAGGAGTAAACGAAACAGAAAAAGAAATCGAATTGAATGTTTCGAATTTGAAGCCCGGATTGTATTTTCTGATCATTAATAATAGATCACATAAACTTATTATTAAGTAATTCTTGCCAATACATGGCTTAAATCCACCCCCTAACGGAGGTAGTTGATAAATATTTAAAATTAGAATTAGTCTGTATAAACCATACATCAAATAAATATATAATTAACTCATAATGAAAAGTTTATTAAAAGTTTTAGCAGTGTTGCTTTTTTTCGGTTGCAATTCAGCAAAAGAAATTAGCTTGGAAAAAGTAACAAAATATGTAGATCCAACGATCGGAAATGTAGCCGTCTATTTAGTTCCTACTCATCCGAATATACACTTGCCCAATCAAATGTTAAGGATGTTTCCGGTAAAAGCGGATTATCTCGCCGACCAGGTTCAGGCATTTCCGCTTCAGGTGCTTCGCCACAGAGAAAGAGGGATACTTCAGATGAAAGTAACCCTTGGTACTGTTAAAGCAAATTCATGGAACAGCAGAATGCACATCGATCATGACCTGGAAGTTGTTCATCCGTGGCTGTACTCGACGTATTTGATTGACGATGACATACGGGTAAGTTTTACACCCGGGGAAAAAGCGGCTATTTATAAGTTCGAATTTCCGGAAGTTGAACGGGGAAATCTTTTATTTAATGGAACAAATCATCTCACCATTAATTCGGATGATCCTGGAGAATTCAAAATTAAAGAAAAAATTACTCAAGCAGGTGACCATGTCAAGGCTCCCCGGCACCTGGATGTATATGTCCATGCCAGGCTGACAGATGAAAATGGCAACCCCCTGAGCAAAGCAGAAATTGAACAACACAATGGCAGGTTTGCGATTATTTTACCTGATGATGCTCCTTCTTCAGTTTATTTTAAATATGCTATTTCCTACATTGACCATGAACAGGCAAAATTTAACTTTGCCCAAGAACTGGAAGGAGTGAGTTTTGAGGAACTGGCATCTGCGGGTGAAAAAAGATGGGAAGAAACTCTTGGCCAGATACAGGTAAAAGGAGGTACGGAAGCACAAAAGAGAACTTTCTACAGCGCTTTGTACAGGACGTATGAACGAATGGTGGATATTAATGAATACGGAAGGTATTACAGTGGAAATGACGGACAGGTACATGAAAGTCAACGTCCTTTCTACATAGATGATTGGGTTTGGGATACTTACAGAACAACTCATCCGTTACGCACCATCTTAAATCCTGAATTACAAAATGACATACTGAATTCTTTTGTACTGATGTATGAACAGAATGGATGGATGCCTGCATTTAATGAAGTTTTTGGCAACAAGATGTGTATGCATGGCTATCACTCATCGTCTATTTTTATTGATGGTTATCGAAAAGGGTTGAAAGATTTTGATGTGGAAAAAGCCTACGAGGGAGTAAGAAAAAATTTGATGGAGGGAACCTTTATTCCCTGGCGTCAGGGGTACCCGCGTACACCACTTGATGATTTTTATCATGAAAATGGATATTTTCCATCTCTGAAAATTGGTGAAACAGAGACTGAACCACTGGTGCATCATTACGAAAGGCGCCAACCGGTTCCCGTTACCCTGGGCATTAGTTATGATTTCTGGGCCTTGTCCGAATTGGCAAAAGAATTAGGCAAGGAAGATGAATATAAACAGTTTAGTGTCAGAGCAAAAGATTATAAAAATCTCTGGCACCCTGAACATCGTTTATTTATGCCTAAAGATGGAGATGGTGAATGGTTGGATATCGATCCAAAGCACTCCGGTGGTTGTGGTTTTCGTGACTATTTTGCTGAAAACAACGGCTGGACCTATGCCTGGCAGGTACAGCAGGACATTTCGGGTTTAAAAGGGCTGCTTGGTGGCAAAGCTGAAGCTGAAAAGCGATTGGATCAGCTTTTTAGAGAACCTTTGGGGATGCGAAAAAGAGAGTTCGCTCTTTTCGGTTCAAATTCTACCGGAATGGTAGGGCAGTTTTCTATGGGCAACGAACCATCCTTCCATATACCTTACTTATACAACTACTTCGGAGCTCCGTGGAAAACTCAAAAACGAACAAGATTCTTATTAGATGTCTGGTTTAAAGACAATATTTTTGGTATGCCCGGCGACGAAGATGGTGGTGCCATGACAGCCTGGGTGGTATTTACCTCGATGGGGCTCTATCCTGTAACCCCGGGGCTGCCTTTTTACAATATTACCAGTCCTGTTTTTGAAGAAACTACAATCAGTTTAACAAATGGTAAAACATTCACTGTTAAAGCAGATGGAGCCAGCAAAACTAAAAAGTATATCCAAAAAGCTTTCATAGATGGTCAGGAGATTCATTCTCCATTTATTACCCATGATCAAATTATGGCTGGCGGAACCCTGGAACTTATTCTTGATGAACTTCCGAATAAGGAATGGGGGATGAATGCTGAAATTCCATTATTGAAGTCGAATACATACTGATGATTATTATCTCATTCTGATAATGTTTGTTTTACGAAAACATAATTTGGAATGGGTCTAAAAAAAGCTAAAAAGCTAACAGATGAGAAAAATAATCTTCTTCTTACCGTTTATTTTGTTGTTCAACATTGGGCTAACCCTAATGGCAAACAATACTCCGGTTGCTTCCATCATACTGTCAAACCCGGCAGAAGAGAATAATATTTCACTGGTTGTGAATACCAATCCTGATGCCGAAGCATACACGCAATTTACAATCAAAAATGATAAAAATTGCCTGTTTATTCCTTCAGGGAAGTATGCCTACTTTCGCGTAG
>PXBU01000418.1 GCA_003566795.1 Puniceicoccaceae bacterium
AGTGGTTCGCCATCACGCAGTAGGTCAGCACCTGCACCCCACAGAAGTCCGCCACCTGCCAGATCATCTTACGCAGCACCTCCTTCTCACGATCCTCAAACAAACGCTCTCCATTCACCGTACGAGTCATACAGTGGTAAGCTGATTCACCCTCAATTTTCCATCTTCGTATATTCATGCCGCTATTCCAGCTCAGGATCCCGCGAAGTCAAATATATTTTGCCAGGCTAATGATTTGGTAAGAAGAGTGGACGAAAGACTACAACGCTTGGTGCTTCAGGGTTGTGCCTGCGGGGAAAAGGCGTTCGCATGCTCTTATGGGAGTGGAACGGGAGACTTTAATCGATAGACTTGAGGCGGAGATTGCTTTGGCCTGCGGTCGGGTTTACGAGGTCGGTGAGGCGACGCCGCTGGAGGAACTGGAACTGGAGGACGGTCTGTCAATTTTTATCAAGCGTGAGGACTTCTCCCCAATTCGTGCCTACAAATGGCGTGGGGCCTACAACCGCATGGCTCAACTCAGCGCGGACGAGTTGGCGCGCGGTATCGTTACCGCCTCAGCTGGTAATCACGCACAGGGTGTCGCTCTAGCCGCCCGCAAGCTTGGCACCCGGGCAACCATTTTCATGCCCAAGTCCACTCCCCGGATGAAGCAGCTGGCGGTGAAGCGCCACGGTGGCTCCTCGGTCGAAATCCGCCTGGTGGGCGATACCTATGATCGTGCCAGCGCCGCCGCGCACGAGGCCGCCGAATCGGAGGTGCTTACCTATATTCACGCATACGACGACCTGGCGGTCATGGCTGGCCAAGGCACTCTGGCCGATGAGATCGTCCGATCCGGCCGCGGCCCGTTCGATGTGGCTTTTCTGCAAGTTGGTGGTGGTGGGATGGCCGCGGCGAGCGCTGTCTGGCTCAAAAAGCACTTTCCCAGCATTCGAGTTATCGGTGTCGAGGGTGAAGACCAAGCCTCTATGGCGGCAGCGATTGAGGCTGGCCAACCAGTAACCTTGGAAAAACTGGACGTCTTTTGTGATGGGACTGCCGTCCGCAAGGTCGGCCAGCTGACACATCAAATTTGCGGATCGATCATTGATGAGTGGATGACGGTCAGTAACGACGAAGTTTGCGCTGCCATTCAGTTCCACTGGGAGCAACTTCGTTGCATCCCGGAGCCATCAGGTGCACTAGGGATGGCTGCGGCACTCAAACAAAGGGAAGCGCTTAAGGGGCAAAAGGTTTTAACCATCCTCTGCGGTGGCAACATGGATTTCGAGCAACTTGGTTCGGTAGCGCGGCGGGCCGCTATCGGTGCCTCGCACCGCCGCTACCTGAAGATTCGTATACCCGAGGTCAATTGTGCCATGTTCTCCCTACTCGATTCGCTGCCGGAAACCGTCAACATCGTCGATTTTCAATACGGCAAAATCCACCCACGCGACGCCGCACCCGTGATAGGATTTGATCTGGATCATTTACAGTTCGAAGGCTTGGCCCAGGCACTGGCTGAACAGAACTATGAGACACTGGAGGTCACCTCTGACACTGACGTCCATTTCCGGATGATTCACTACGACCCTAAGCTGTTTACCTTCCCAAAATTTATCACCCTCGAATTTCACGAACGCCCCGGTGCGCTAACCGACTTCCTGCGCGAAGTGAGCCCGCACGCAAACTTATGCTACTTCAATTACCTGTATTCAGGCGAGCGTGTGGGACGGGCGCTGCTGGGCTTCGAATTCGGCAGCCAAGAGGCGCACGCAAGCTTCACCCAATATCTCGATAAGGCTGATGCCTGCCGCGCCTATGAGGAGGTCGGGGCGGCAGCGCTGAGGCGCATGCTCTAACATGAATACTGTCTCACTCGTCTTTACCGCTATGCTGCCGGTCTTCCTGGTAATTGGAAGTGGCTTCCTGGTCCGCCGCCTGGGCTGGCTCAGCGAAGAGGCCGACCGGAGCCTGATGCGGCTTGTTGTTAATCTGCTCTATCCGGCGATGATCCTGTCCTTCGTTTTGGGCAACGACGCATTACGTCAGGCCTCCAACCTCATTCTGCCACCGCTGGTCGGGATGACGACGATCATCGCCGGCTTTGGGGTCGGCATGCTAGTCGCCCGCCGCTTCCGCTTGGGTGATCCACGCGAGTGCCGAACCTTTGCCTTCAGTGCGGGGATGTATAATTACGGCTACTTCCCCATCCCGATTATTGCCTTACTTTTTGACCGCGAGACCGCTGGTGTGCTGCTGGTTTACAATCTCGGAGTCGAGTTCGCACTGTGGGCTCTGGGCGTGGGCTTTCTGCTTTCGGTCAACGATCCAAAATCGCTTTGGAAGCGCATTTTTAGTGGCCCGGTCATTGCAATTTTAATCGGGGTGCCGCTGAATTTGTTGCGCGTCGATGAACAGATCCCGGGCTTCATACTGGAGACCGTGAACCTATTTGGCCAGTGCGCCATCCCACTGGGCTTAATTCTAATCGGAGCGACCTTTGCCGACCTGGCGAAGGGGGCAAAACTATTTTCCGGCATCCGCGTTCCAGCAAGTGCCTGCCTGCTGCGCCTCGGCGTCTTCCCGCTGCTATTCCTAGGCTTCGCACTACTGCTTCCACTTTCGGTGGAATTGAAGCGCGTCTTGATTATTCAGGCGGCCATGCCCTGTGCGGTCTTTCCCATCGTGCTGGCCCGCCACTTTGATGGCTCCCCAGAGGTGGCGTTTAAGGTCGTATTGAGCACAACGGTTATCAGCCTGATCACAATACCAATCTGGATCAGCTTGGGCCTGGCATGGATACCTGTCAACTGAGCAGGTAGTCGACCACGCTCTTGGCCGTTGGTAGGCCGGATGCCTCACGTTCGACACTATCGAGAAAGCTTAGGTCATCCCCCATGGTCACCAGCGGTTGGACCTCACGGTCCCGCCGAACTTGCCCCATGCCGATCGTCGCAACCAGGCCGTTGCAGAGACAGCGACGACCTTCGCAGTCCTCAGCCTGTCCGCCTTTGGCGATATAGGATTTTCGCGGCGCAGCGGGGCAGCGGTAGCCGAGAGTGCCATCCTCCTTTTCAAAAATATGACGCAGGTAGCCCAGATCACAAGCGCGACATGCATCGGCACTGCTATTGGCTTTCACATCCACACGTTTGAAGGGATAGTCAGTGGGTGAAGCCCGGAAGTCGGTAATGACCTCGAGCTCACCACTGAAGTATTGTTCGGCAATCTCCTTTTTTATTTCCAGCGTAATGCCGGACTCCTCACAGCAGGCAAATGCTGAGCCAACCTGCACGCCGTTCGCACCCAACGCCTTGACCTCCCGTAAACGCTCAGGTGATGCGCTACTACCCGCAACCCAAAAGGGCAGAGACAGCGCCGCGATTTTATCAATGGGGCAAACATCACGCTCAGAGTAAGCACCGTCGCGCCGCGGTGGCGCATTGTGCCCACCCGCGGTGAAATGCTCCACGATCAAACCATCCACATGGCCGCTCGCCTTACGCACAAAGGTTTTGGCCAGCGTCTCCGAAGAAACCACCGGGAAAAAGCAGGGCCGTTTCAATGGCTCCTGCGAAGCCGAAATATGCGTCCCGGGATGAAACTCAATCTTGTGGTCATGGGAACGGTTGGCCCCCAATACATTTAATTTTAGTGCCACTGGACGAAGCTCGGCCATCGCATCCAACACACCGGGAATCGCCAGCGGAATGCCTCCACCCATAATGACAACGTCCACTTCGGCCAACATCGCTCCAAAAAGTGATGGTAAGGTTGGGAGCTGGATCTTTTCCAGCAGGTTGATGCCAACCAATCCGGAATGTCCCTCCTTCGCGAGATACACCTCCACAAAACAAGCAACGATCAGTAGCTCTTCATCGTCCCGATTCATATCAACCACCGGTAGTGGCTTGAGCCGGTAGGGATTATCGGGACCTTTCCCTCCCGGAACAAACCATTCTTCCAGAATACGCTCTGCCATTTCCGGATAAGGAAAGGCCTTCAGCCCACGGCGCATCGAGCCATCGAGGTCGCCATCCTGCAAGCGACGGATGAGTATCGAGTCCAGCGCAGTCCCAGAAACCACCCCCATCTGGCCCACACTCGCAACCGCACGCGCCAGACGCCAGTCGGAGACGCCAGCACCCATTCCGCCTTGAATTATTGAGGGCCAGCTAAAGTCGGCCGATGTATCGAGATGACTTACCATAAGATAATTTAATGAAAGACTTTCTCGTAATTTTCGATTCTAATCGAATACAGGCGGCTTGTTATTACCTTCACTGCTCAGAGCTATTAAATTCCCCGAATTTGACCTCTCTTTCCACCTTTTGGATTCGGGGGGACTTTAGGGGCATTCATCTCGTCCTTCAGGCAGCCAATTTGATTCTCGACTCGTCCTTGCTAGCAGTGGAGAACGGCTAGATGGCTTTTGGCATCGTATTCGCCGGCTCATTTGATTTTTAACCAAGACAGCACTACCTGAAAAAACTATGAAACCTCCTGCGTATTCCAAAGACCTCGGTCTCCTCATTCTGCGCGTCGGTATCGGCGTGATGTTTATGTTTCACGGTCTGCCCAAGCTCCTGGGTGGCCCGGAGCGCTGGGAAGTCCTGGCGCAATTTGGCCTGCCCTTCCTGCCGGAGGGGATCATCTCTATCGCATTCGGCTTTGCTGCGATGGCAGCGGAGTTGGTGGGCGGCCTGCTGCTCGCACTGGGCAAATACCACCGCATCGCTTGCCTGGGACTCGCGGCCACAATGGCGGTCGCCTTTAGCACAAAGGTTGGCGACATAAGCGGTATCAGCAATTTTGCACAGGCGGCGGGCTGGCCACTGGAACTGCTGATCGTGTTTGTCGCACTGCTGTTTACCGGTCCGGGGAAGTATACGGTTGGAAAGTGAGGCCTGGCGGAGGGTCGGTCGCCCGGGGCCATCGCCTGAATCTAAACAGAGTAGCACTGGCTTGGTTGGAGCGGAGCCGTGCTTGCCTGCGTGGTCCAGACGGAGCTGGACCCTCCCCGCGTCGTTCACAGCTGTAAGTTTGTGAAGGCTTGAACTGGATCCTCCCGCATGGCCTGCGTGGTCCAGACGGAGCTGGACTCTCCCCACCCACTCAGCTCTTGCCTGCGTGGTCCAGGCGGAGCTGGACCCTCCCCGCTCAGCTCACCTTGACTGCAGGCGTATCTTATTCAGCTGGTGGGAGCGGCAGATATCCATGACCTCGGTCACATATTTGAGGGGCACATTCTCGTCGGCAATGAGCAGGACTGGCATCTCCGGGGTCAGCTCGCCGGCAAGTTGCATCGCCTCTTCCAACTGCTCCTTGGCGACCGGACGCTCGTTGAGGTAAAGCTGGCCCTCGGGATTAATTGCGATGACGATTTGCTCGGCTATTTCATTCTGCCCGGCCGTCTCGATCTTGGGCACGGTAATGTTGAGCGCACTGACCTGCTTAAACTGCATGGTCACCAGGAAGAAAAAAAGCAAAACCGTCAGCACATCGACCAGTGGGACGATGTTAATAGTGGGGAGGCGGCGTCTACGCAGAACGAGGGACATATCAGATCAGCTAGCCGGTGTTGCCGGGGAAGTCTTGGATACCGCGCTTTTATCCTTCACCAGGCATTCCACGCCGACACTAATTCGGGCGGCCAATGACTCGACACGGCGCAGCAGATAGGAGTGAGCCGCCAGCGCGGGGATCGCGATTGCGAGCCCAATGATGGTGGTGTTCAAAGCCAGAGCGATGCCGGTAATAAAGGCCTCGGGCTCGGGCAGACCCGTCTCCACCGAGAACCCACCAAAAACCTGAGTCAGCCCGGTAACCGTGCCCAGCAGGCCGAGCAACGGCGCGGCACCGATCACCACTTCGAGCAGAAACATGCCCCGCTCCATACGACTGACCTCCAGGCGGGCAAAAGCTTTGAGCGCCTCGGGGTCGGGATTGTGCTCGCGATAAAACCCGACGATGCGTCCGACGACAGATTTGTGATTGGCCTGAATTTGATCCTCTTGACCGGAAATAAACGCATCCACGGCGGCACGAGGGATAATCTGCGAATTGCGCAGTGCGATGAGTCGTTCGGCAATGATGAAAACCGCGATGAAGGAGCAGGCCGCCAGCGGATAAAGAAATACTCCAGTGTTGGCGAAGATATCCATAGTCGCGTGCAATTACGCACTCATGTAGGGAAGTTTTGCGGCGGTCTCGTTGACCTGCTCCGCCCCCTCCAGCAGTTCGTCGAGCGGATCGTAGGTGCCTTTAAGTAAGCTCGAGCGAGCTCCGGGACGCATGTCGCAAGTGATATATTGGTCACCAAACCAGATCTTATGATCATTTACATCGATAGTGATTTCGAGCTGGGGATTCATTTCGACCGCGTCGGCCAGCACCTTGCGGTCCGCATCGGTCGCCGTCACACAAACGACACCGAGGTTCGTCGAGTTGCCGTAGAAGATCTCCGCGAAGCTGCCGGCGATGACCGCCTTGAAGCCCGCGCGCATGATTGACTGGGGCGCATGCTCCCGCGAGCTGCCACAGCCGAAATTACTGCCGCTGATGATAATTGAAGCCCCTTGGAAGCGGGGGTCGTTCAAGTTGTGCGGCTTGTCCTCACCCTGTTCGGTCTTGCGGACGTCGTAGAAGAGATACTCGCCCAGCCCGTCGAAGGTGATGCACTTCATGAAACGAGCGGGGATAATGCGGTCGGTGTCGATATCGTCGCCGGGCACGTAAACGCCGGTACCGGCGACTTGTTTGATGGGTTCAGATGGCATGATACGTAATGATTGGATGGATAATGTGACGATTGGAGCTTAAAATAAAATTTATTATTTTGTAGCGGATCGCCGATAGTCGTTCCGTTCGACAGACCTTTTGATCTGAGAATCGGAATGACTATCGTCATCCCGCTACAATCTGTTGATTTTTGAATAAATTGAAAAACTAGACTGTGACTGCCGCACCCACACCGAAGACTTCACGCGCATCGCAGACTTCTCCGGTAATCGCGGCGGCCGCCACCATGAGCGGACTCATGAGCATGGTCCTGCCGGTGGGTGAGCCCTGGCGGCCCTTAAAATTACGGTTGGATGAACTAGCACAGAGCTGATCACCGATCAGTTTGTCCGGGTTCATCGCCAGACACATCGAGCAGCCCGCGCCGCGCCACTCGAATCCGGCATCCTTGTAGATTTTGTCCAGGCCCAGCTCGACCGCGATTTGCGAGACCACTTGCGAGCCCGGCACCACGATCGCCTGCACCCCATCGGCGACTTTGCGCCCTTGTATATATTGCGCGACTTCTTTCAAATCTGAAAGACGCCCGTTGGTGCAGGAACCGAGAAAGGCCACGTCGATCTTCTTACCCTTCACCGGGCTGCCTCCTGCGAACTGCATGTGCTCAAGTGCCTCGGCGATCGAGTCACGCTCTGATTGGGTCTCACCCTCGTCAGCGGCTGGGATGTTTTCGTTAATCCCAACGCCCTGCCCCGGCGTGATGCCCCAGGTGACGGTCGGCTCGATTTCCGCTGCGTTGATCTCAACCACATCGTCATACTCGCAGTCGGGGTCGGAGGCCATCGACTTCCAGCGCTCGACCGCTTCGTCCCAGGCCGCTCCCTGCGGCGAGTAAGGACGGCCTTTCAAATATTCGAAGGTGGTCGCGTCGGGATTGACGTAGCCGGCCCGGGCCCCGCCCTCGATCGACATGTTGCAGACGGTCATGCGCTCCTCCATCGTCATGTTGTCGAAAGTCGAGCCGCCGTATTCGTAGGCAAAGCCGGTGCCGCCCTTGGTGCCCAACAAACGAATGATGTGGAGGATCACATCCTTGGAGTAAACGCCCGGGCGCAATTTACCGTTGACGTTGATGCGGCGGACCTTGAGCCGGTTCAAGGCGATCGTCTGAGTCGCCAGCACGTCGCGCACCTGGCTAGTACCGATACCAAAAGCAATCGCGCCAAACGCTCCGTGAGTGGACGTATGCGAGTCACCACAGGCAATTGTCGTGCCCGGTTGCGTAATACCCTGCTCCGGCCCGACGATATGCACGATGCCCTGCTGCCCGGTATTGGTGTCGAAGAACTTGATTTTATTGTCCGCGCAGTTTTTGCGCAATTCCTCAATCATCCCCTGCGCCAGCGCGTCGCTGTAAGGCTCCGTCATTTCGTTGGTCGGCACAATGTGATCAACCGTCGCGAAAGTGCGCTCCGGGTATTTGACCGCCAAGCCCCGATCCCGCAGCATGCCAAAGGCTTGCGGACTCGTCACCTCATGAATAAGGTGAGTGCCAATCAACAATTGCGTCTGCCCGTTGCCCAGCTGGCGCACGGCATGCGCATTCCACACTTTCTCAAATAAGCTTTGTGCCATAGTTCATTCCTCCGCAAGAGCGGTTCATTCTCAAAAGGGTCTCAATAAGCATCGGTTTTTTCAATCTGGCAAGTGCGAATCGGATAAAATAAAAAAACCCGCAGCCGAAGCTACGGGTTTTGAAATGATTGCGTTAAGAGTCCGGGAGATAGACTTAGACGACGGCCTTGAGTCCGGCACCCGCCTTGAACTTAACAGCCTTGGAAGCCTTGATCTTAATTTTCTCGCGGGTTTGCGGATTGATTCCGGTGCGGGCTGCACGCTTGGTTACCGAGAATGTGCCGAAGCCAATCAGTTGAACGTTTTTATCTTTTTTAACACCCTTCTTGATCGCTTCGAGAACGGCTTCGACCGAACGCTCGGCAGCAGCTTTAGTGGTGTCGGCACCGAGTGACTTTTGGACTTCTGCAACAAGTTCTGCTTTGTTCATATATGTAGTATTGTTTTATTGAGGTTATTTGGCCAACTTTGACCAAGTTGGATGAAAAAAAGTGGCTTGGCGCACGTCAACCCAAAATCGGCTCTAAAGTGCTATTTTTTGCGGGTTACAGCATGCCGCATCGTTTCATCCCTTTGCAGGAGGGGTTTCACCCGCCCTGCCGCGCCTCAACCACCTTTCTCAATAGGTTTTGCGCCGCTTCGACTTCGGAGATTTGTTGCTCGGTGGCAATTTGCCGGGCACGCTTCAAGAGCTGCCGGGCCATTGTTTTTGCCTGCTCTTCTCCATCGGCGCCCATCTGCTGGAATAGCCGAGCCACCTGCTCCACATTGATCTCACTTGGCTCACTCATCGCACGCCTCCAAGGCTTTTCCAAATGGTGACTCCAATTGAATCGCTCCAGCTTCCAGTTGGAGCACAGTATTGGCGTAGCGCAGTTTCAGTAATGCCACGCCCCGCCAATCACTGCCATCCGCATAGGCAGTGCGCAATTCACCGACTTTCTTCGCTTGATCGGAAAATATGCTTTGTGGACATTCCGGCGGCGGGCCTTCCCCGCGCACCAGGTAAAGTCCGCGCGTTGGTCGGCCCACGTTATGCATCCTGGCGACCACTTCCTGACCAAGAAAACATCCCTTGTCAAAGGCCACGGCGTCCCCATCGA
>PXBU01000382.1 GCA_003566795.1 Puniceicoccaceae bacterium
CTGAGAGCATCCGGGGGAATTCAACCTCGCAGGCTGGTAGAAAAGCACCGCGATCATGCTTTGATTGGCAGATGGGTTGGTTCAAGGGATTGCCACATCGAGCCTGACTGGATTCTAATCTATCGAAATGAGCCTGATTCATTATACTTGGAACGCTCCGGAAGCCAGAGGTCGTCTTTTTCGTAATAAAAATGACACCTTTAGTCTTCAGGATATTGGATTGTCGCTCGGTCGCGGACTCCCTCGGAACAAATTGTGAGTCCTCAGACTGGCCCTCATGACTGACCTCCGATCTGCAAATGAGAATTGACCGCTTCTAAATCGACCGTATTCTCAACAATATGCGCACTTTAATGGAGCTTCAAAAAGAAATTACAGCACTCGGCGAAGAAGAGCGCTCTGGGCTGGCATCTTTCATTTTATCGTCATTACCGAACGCACCCCTGGGGCCGGACGACGAAGAGGTCGCAAAAAGAGAAAATGAAATGGATTCAGGCAAAGTGACCCCGATCAGCTGCATACATCAAGGCAGCGAAACGAGCCAAAAGACCCAACCAGGCGGGAGATGACAACTCCGAGTAGCGCTCCCGCGCGACTCTCCTTTAAGCTTTTTCAGAGAAGTGAGATCAAGACGCTGGTTTCAATCGCTGCGGTGGCTGACAGCCAGTCGGCGGGAAAGGATGCTTTTGGCCGCGAAATACAGCAGTGCATACAGCAGCGGAGCGGCGACCACCCAGCCGGCGATGGCGTGGACAAAGGTCCAGGCAAACTCGCGGGTGGTGGCGACCCAATCCTCAAAAAATATCCGACTAAACTCAGTCAGACTGAGCGAAAAAGGCTCCGCAGCGAACAGCCACTCCCCAAAGCGGAGGAAGGGAATAATCAGCAGTAGTTTGAGCGGTCCCACCACCCAATTGACAGCCTGGACGATTGGTTGATTGAGCCGCAGCAAGAGTGCCGTCAAGGTATTGAGCGGGAGTGAGAACCCCATGATCGGAAAAATCCCAATCGTAAAGGACGACGCGACCGCAGTGGACCCCTGGTGTAGATTGACCCCATTGGTTAATTCACGGCGGATGACTCGCTTCACTCTTCCCAGCACAGTGAAATATCGTCGGAAGAGCCGAATAGCTTACTGAACCGGCATATGCTGCTTTTCATAGTCGAGACAAGCGCGTTTGAGCGCCAGCCCCCAGCGATAGCCGCCCAACTGGCCATCGCTGCGGATCACCCGGTGGCATGGGATCAGCCAGGCGATGGGATTGGCGCCGATCGCACGACCGATTGCCCGCACCGCCCGGGGCCGCCCCACCCGCTGCGCCACTTCGGCATAGGTCGAGACGCTGCCCCAGGGGATGGCTACCAAAGCCCGCCAGACCTGAACCTGGAAGGGAGTGCCGCGCACCAGCAGCCGCATCTCCCCGGATCCGCCAGTGCCAGGGGTGAAGGCAGCTGCCAGCATGGAGGACATCTCATCGGCTCGCGCCGGGCGTGCCCGCAAGGCGGCACCCGGCCAACTGCGGGCAAGACCCGCCAGTGCCCGCGACTCACCCGCTGTCGGCACAAAGGCCAGATAGCAGATACGGCCGGCGGTGACTCCGACCAGGCAGTGGCCCAGCGGCGTCTCAACGAAGCTATAATCAATGATCCAGTCAGAAAAGCCCACCCCGCCACGCTCACTCGCGGGTAGAGTCGCCAGCGTCAAGTGTCGCGGACTGGAATTATCGCTGTGCATGCTACGTTCACCCCCCGCTTTTTCCGATGTTGCATTCTTGCTTGATGCGGGGAAAGGTGCAATCAATCTGCTGCATCTCAAGCGGTCAAAAATTAATTGACCCAAGGAACCAACTTTCAGCTAAAGCAGACTAAGGCAATCAGATGGAAAAACCTCCAAGTATACGCGTGACTAACCTGTGCCGCCAGTTCGGTCGGGTGCATGCGGTCCAGAGTGTCAATTTTACCGTCCACCAAGGTGAGGTTGTCGGCTTTCTCGGCCCCAATGGTGCGGGAAAAAGCACGGTCATGCGCATCCTCAGCGGCATCATGCCCGCCACTTCCGGCTCAGCTTGGGTTGGCGGGGTCTCGGTGGCCAGGGATCCGCATATGGTGAAACGAAAGATTGGCTATATGCCCGAAAATAATCCACTCCCCGACGATATGCGGGTGGTGGAGTATCTGCGTTTCCGCGCTCGTTTAAAAGAGGTGCCGGGCCGAAAAATCCGGGAGACGGTCCAGGAGGCCATGGAGATCTGTGATCTCGCTCGCACCGCCCGGCGCAAGATCATTGGCACGCTGTCAAAGGGCTTTCGGCAGCGGGTCGGCATCGCGGACGCACTGCTGGGCAAGCCGGAGGTCATCATTATGGATGAACCGACTATTGGCTTGGACCCCCACCAAATACAGGGCATTCGGAAACTGATTGATAATCTGCGGGGCAAACTGACGGTCGTGCTTTCCAGCCACATTCTGCCCGAGATTGAGCGCAGCTGCGACCGCGTGATCGTCATCAACCGGGGACGGATCGTTGCCGCAGGCACCAGCCAGGAACTGCGCGATGAATTTCTGCCCGGCAATCGTTTCCTGATCGAGGTCGCTGGAGCGGCGGAGATGGTCGGCCTGACGCTCAATCAGTCCGGCATCGACGCAGCCATTATTGACGAAGTGGCCGCGCCGAATGGACGAAAGAAACTGACGCTCCGGGTCGAAAGCGAGGGCACCGATGGCGCCTCCCTGCTGCGCGTGCTCGGGCAAAGCAAGGACTTTTCGCTGATGAGTCTCGCCCACAGCGAACCAACCCTGGAGGAAATCTTCCTCGCGGCCACCAAACGCTCATGGGAAGAAACAATCGATGAAAAACCTGATGGCGACCTGCCTGAACTAGACGAACCCGAAGAAGCAGTAGAATCTCCACCCCCGACCCGTCCCTAGGATGCGACATTTTTTAACCTTACTAAAGCATGAATTACGCATGCTGCTCATCAGCCCCTCCACTTATGTGGCAGGGGTGCTGTTCCTGTGCCTGATGGGTTTCCTCTACTGGGCGATCCTGCGCAGCACCGTGAACGCCCCGTCGGATATCCTGCCCAGCGTTCAGTTTTTCAGCATCTTCTGGATCCCCGTTTTTTTCGTGGTTCCCTTACTGACGATGCGGAGCATTGCCGACGAGCGCAGCACGGGAACTCTGGACACTTTGATGACGACGCCGGTCTCCAGGGGGGCCGTTGTCCTGAGCAAATTCGCGGGGGCCTACATTTTTTACATTTTCCTGTGGGGACTCACATTGGCCTTTCCTTTGATTACCCAAAGAAATTACCCGCACGCCGCGGAAAGCGGAGCGCTGCTTGATACGGCCTCCATTACCGGCAGTTTCCTCTTCCTGGCCATCAGTGGGGTCCTGTTTGTTTCCATCGGTATTTTAGCCAGCAGCTTTACCCGCAGCCAACTCGTCGCCGGGATGCTCTGCTTTACCACGCTCTTCGTGGTGATTGTTGGCGGACAGCAACTCGGCAGTCTCGCCGAGAGTGGTGGCCAGTTAGTCGGGTGGCTAAATGCGGTAGTCAACTACCTGCAGATTTTCGAGCATCTGGATGATTTCTCACGAGGGATTATTGATACCCGCCCGTTTTTTTACTACCTAAGCACCGGGGCATTGCTGCTGGGTATTTCCACTCTGGTCATTGAGGCAAAAGCATAATGGACAACAGCCGTTTCAACGAATTTCGCCATACACGTCGTTTTCGGGCCATCAACCGGGCTGCGCAGATCCTGCTGGGGCTTTCGCTGATCATTGCGTTGAACTTCCTGGCCTCAAAACATTTTCACCGCATCGATCTGACGCAAACCGGCAGCTATACGCTCGCGCCCGAAACCAGAGCCTACATCCGGGAGCTACAGGAACCGGTTAAAATAATTGTAACGATCCCGAACAACCCGGAGATCCCCGAATCCGTCCAAGTCCACCGGCACCTGCAAAAGCTGCTGCGTGAATATGAGGCTGCTGGGATGAAAGATGGGCGCCGGCTGGTCGAAATCGAATTTGTCGATATTTACCGCCAGCGCAGCCGCGCTCAAGAACTCGCCAACCTCTATAAACTAACTCAGGAAAACGTCATTATTGTCGCCCGGGGAGACCGCACCCAGGAAATACGGGCTGGCCAGCTATACGAAAGACGGGGGCAGGAAATCGTCGGCTTCCGGGGCGAAAAAGCCATCCCCTCTGCCATCGTCGATGTGACGGCTGGTGCCGCAGATAAGGTTTACTTCGTGGTCGGACACGGGGAGATGCGCTTGGATGATGTCGATCCGCTACGTGGGCTCTCGCAACTCGAAAGCTTTCTCAGAGAACGCAACTATCTGCTCGCAACGCTGGATCTCGCCGTCGAGCCTGCCGTACCCAGCGACGCCGACTTAGTCATCATTCCCTCGCCGCAGGCCAGCTTCCTGGCTGAGGAAGTCGAGAAGCTCCGCCGCTACATGACTGAACGCAATGGCCGGATGATCGTCCTATTGGACCCTGGCCGGCGTCATGGCCTGGAAGATCTCTTCTTCGATTGGGGCATTCTCACCGATGATATGGCAGTCATGGAGATGGGTGCTGATTATCGCTCTCAAAGTGGTGACTTAATCATCCGGCGCTTTGCCGAGCATCCGATTACGAACCTGCTGATTGAATATCAAATCACCGCTCTGTTCGGACAGCCAAGACCGGTCCGCACCGATCCTGCGGCCCTGGCCAATGAAAGGATAAGAGTCGAACAGCTGCTCGGCACCTCGGAACAAAGCTGGGCGGAGCGCGATTACCGCACACAAGACCCGATCGTTTTTGACCAAGGGCGCGATCTGCGCGGCCCGGTTAGCATCGCCGCTATTTCCACGCGCAGTGTCGGCTCCGACCTGGGCATCAACATCCCGGGCGGGCGACTTGCTGTCTTCGGTAACTCAGACTTTATTTCCAACAACCTGCTGCGAGCCTTTGGGAACCGCACCCTGTTTTTCAATACCATGAATTGGGCGCTTTCCCGGAACAGCATGCTGAATATTCCAACCCGTCCGCTGGAAAGTTACCAGATTGTGATGAGTGAAAAAGACCTCAACCGCATCCTGATACACTTCTCGATCATGCCAATTGCCATCGCCCTGTTCGGGACATTTATTTTCATCATTCGCCGCCGACATTAGTCACAAAACGATGCGCTTCAAATTCACCATATTCCTTCTGGGCCTGAACGTTATAGCTTTCGCATTGATCGCCTATTTAACCCAGGCTTCCAATCCATTCGAAAGGTCCGGCGGGAGCCTTGCCGCGCAGATCGGGCGTGAAATTATCGAAGTCGATAGAATCGAGTTGCGTGGCAGCGGCATTGAACAACCAAGAGTGATTACACGAGTAGGTTCTAATTGGAAGATTATTGAACCGATGCAGTGGAAAGCGAACTACTTTGCCATCAACCGGATTCTCAATCAACTGCAGTTCATCGAGCAGGAGGCAACGTTCTCTATCGACGAGATTTTGGGTACTGGCCAGTCACTGGCAGACTATGGGTTAGAAGATCCAGTGATTGAACTGATCATTTCCGAGGGTGACAACTCCATCCAACTCAGCATCGGCACAATGACGGATATCGGTAACAATGTTTACCTGCTGGGGCCGGATCGTAAGCGTATTTTTGTCGTCAGCAGGGAGGTGATCGATAGCCTGTTGATAAACCTGCATGACTTGCGCAACCGGGAAATATTTGATATCCCGGTTTTCGAAGTCACTGATTTCAGCGTTCAAATCAAGTCGGCCACCGACGCAACCGAAGGTGATCTGCGGGTGCGCCTCTCTAACACGACCGGGCAGTGGCGATTTGAGGCTCCGCTTTCGGCGGAAGCCGACCCGGCACTCGTTTCCAACACAATCAACAACCTCGCGTCGCTCAAAGTAAACCGCTTCATCCAACCCGAGGATGCGGACCCGGAACTGCTGGGTTTGGAAAGCCCATTTATGCGTATCACCCTGCATGGCAACAAGCGGCGGCAAACCCTCTTGATCGGCAACCGCGACAGGTCGAACACCAGCAGAGATACGGCGCAATATTTTGCACGCCTGGAAGGTAACCCCATCGCTTTTTCGGTCGACGCACGTCCCTTTGAAAATCTCATGCGAGCCCAGGAGTCCTTACGGAAGCGAAATTTCATGAATTTTGAAGCTGCCGATTTAAGTGCGATCCACATTTCCGAAGCGGGTCGAGAAATAAGACTTCAGGAGATAGAAACCGGCGACTGGCAGGTACTCGAAAGCATCGGAAATGGGCAAATCAAACAGCGGCGGGCCGACCCCGAAGTCATGCAGCTCCTCATCAATGACCTGCAGCAACTGCGCGCGAAAAACTTCGTCATTGATGCCCCCAATACGGTCGACCTCGAACGATTGGGCTTCAACGCACCGCGCCGTGTCATCACCTTGCAATTCGATTCAGCCGAGCCCATTACGCTGGAATTGGCCCATCCAGAGGACGAGAACGAAAAACTCTATGCCAAAGCTTCAACTAAAGAATCCGTCTATGAGATTGAACGCCGCCCTACCCTGCAACTTTTCCCGCTTAACCTTTTGCATTACCGCAACCGTAATCTTGAGACGCTACCGGGCGCAGCCGTCATCAAAAGTGTGACTCTCGAAAATATTTTGAGCGACGAACGAATCGTTCACTACCAACCTGAAAATCAGGAAGCGGGCTGGCCCAACCTGATCGAGCAGCTGGATTCGGAGCAAGCAGATGCGGTTAGCACACTGTTGACCAAGCTACGAACATTTGTGGTGCAATCGTATCTGGCAGATGAATTCAATGAGGCTTATCAATTGGACCCGGATCGCTCACTTCCCTGGACCTATCGCCTGAGCGCCGAGGTCTTGCTACCAGGTGGCGAAACGGAACAAACCAGAACACTCGAATATGTCTTTACGGAGCGGCTTTCGGGCACGAAACAAATCGGAGGCAACAAAGTCCGGAATGCCATGTTTGAACTTACATTGGATTTAATCGAAGCACTGTATGTGCTGACAGAGGATCGGGCCCTTCCACCAGAAGCGCTGGACGAACCCGTGCCTGAACCAACGGATCCTGAACCGGTCCCGGAGCCCTAGTCCCCTCAAGCAGTGCCCTCTTGTCATGTCCACTACAGGACGATCCCAAGCAGGCTACCTCGTTGAGCTTTTCCTCGATGGCTTGCTGCTGCTTGGTTTCGCAGTTCAGGCTTTCCTGCTGGGCTGCCTGCTCGCCTATGGATATGTGCCACTTCCCGCCCACTGGATCAGCGAAAAAATCAGCCACCACCTCCCCCCGGGACTCTCAATCCGCGCTGAAAGTTACGCGCTGACGCTGGACGGATCGATCCGGGTAGAGAACTTGACAGTTCACCTCGATGGCATCGAAGAGGCCTGCTTTAAAGCGAAGCACGCCCACGCTGCATTTGACATACAATGGTCGCGGCAGGCACCCTTCATCCTCAAGGAGTGCATCCTGTTGGAAGGTGGATTGATGCTGCCTGCGGTCTATTCGCCCGATGGAAATCGCCGCGGCATTCTGGATCGGGTGGCACTCCGCCTCCTCCCGGGCGAGCACGAATTCACTATCGATTCCTTCGCAGCCCGGCACGAAGACATCCGCCTGCGGGGCCGTATGCAGTGGCCCACAACCGAGCGGGCCAGCGTGCCATTTGATGCCCGGGAGCAAGCGGATCGGTTTTTCCAGCAGGTGGCTTATGCGCTAAAACAGAAAGAGCCGTTTGATCGTTTCGAAGAACCGACGGTGGTTTTCCAAATCGATGCGGCGCGTGACGGCGCCGTCAATATTTTGAGTAAAATCAGCAGCCGCAACTACCAACACCCGCAAGTGCAGGCGACGAACCTTACCCTCGACGCCGGGCTATCGCTCACGGAGCAGCTGCGGGTCAGTCAATCCTCGATCTGGCTCAAAGCCGATGAAGTCACGATCCCCGCCTACGATATCCGGGCAGCGGCAATAAGCGCCAAGCTTGCGCCCGGAAGGTGGGAGGCCCTGCTGCAGGGCGAATGGCCGGATATCGAGCTGCTGGCAGGAACACTCAGCATAAAGGATATTCAACTGGAAACGCCGCGCCTCAACCTGCGCCCCCAGGGCTTGCCGAAAATTGCCTTCGACGGCCTCACCAGCGGCCTGCACGGTGCGATCGAATTTTCCGGCTACGTGAACGCTCAGACCAGAGCCGCCGAGATCGCAGCCGCGGGCAGCCTCGACCTGCTTTCGATTGTGCCTGCCGAGATCGCCAGTAAGTTGCCGCCTATAGCCATCCACCAACCGCCTTATTACAATCTCAGCTTAACTTTTAATGACGGCTTGGAGCTGATGCATGGCCAATTGAGCGCCCAGATCGGCGCCTTCCAAGTCGATGGCATAGACTTCAATAATATTCACCTCGGGGCGAACTATCATCATGGCGTCTTCTCGATCGACCGATCCTATTTTAGCAGGGATTGGCAATGGCTGGAGCTCGGCTTCGGCCTGGATCGCGCGACCAATGACTATACGCTGACGCTAAAAGGATCTGCCAAACCGGACGACTACAACGCGCTCTTACCCGACTGGTGGGAGGCGATTTTTCGCGACTTCGATTTCGAGAACATCGAGGACGGGCTGGGTGACTTTGTCATTTATGGCAATACCGGTGACGGGGTAGCCGGTTTCTTCTTCGGGCATGCAGCCGCCCGAAATGTCAGCTATCAAGGTGTGCCGTTGGACGCGGGTGAACTATTTGTGCGCGGTTTCGGGCCTTATGCGGAGATCCACCGTTTGGATGCCCGCAGCGGGGAGGGCTTCGTGCGGGGGGACATCGGTTTTGCCTCGCGCGTGGATGACGTGCGTGGCCCGATGTCAGTGCGGCTGGATCTCGAGACGCAGCTCCGCATCTCGGATGCGGCCAAGCTCTTCGACGAGAATATCGCGGAGATACTGGCTGACTTCGAAACCGACGCCCTACCCCACATCCTACTGCGCGGTGCCATCTTTAACCAGGCCTACCCTGAGTTTGAGGGACTCAGCCATATTCATTTAAACGCAACGTGCCCGTCAGCATTGACCTACAAAGGACTTCCACTGGACTCGCTGCGCTTCGACTTATTTGGAAGGCAGGACATCACCTATTTGCGCGACATGAAGATCGGCTACGCAGGTGGTCTCGCCAGGGCTGATGCTGATATTTTGACGGACGGCAGCAGTCCAGCACAAGTGCGCTTTCAAGCCGAACTGGAGGGTGCCGA
>PXBU01000395.1 GCA_003566795.1 Puniceicoccaceae bacterium
CCCTGATCTCTGAGCGCATTGGCGGCGTCTCTCCCAATTTCACCGATGTTGGCGAGTGCGGGGCCGATACCTGTCACCACTCTTGCCAGGACCAGATTGATTGCTTCGGCCATGGTGATCTGGTTGCCGCCTTCGCCGATATCATTCATCTCGATGCGGGGGAGTCGCACCGTCTGGCCAACGCCCATGGCACCGACATACACCGTCCCTTCTTCGATCACCAGTTTGCGAATGACGACTTGTTTTTTCGCGCCCTCGTCCGGTTCAGGGTCCCGTGTGTCTCTGGGGCCGGTGAATGCCTCAATATTGTCGAGTATTTGTTGTACGTTCGAGCTTCTGGCAGTCCTCTCATAGCTCATGGCGGGCCGTTGAATGATAATTTCGTCGATGACGATCTTATCGCTGAAAATAGTGCCAGTATCGACCCGTATGTCGATTTGCCCGAGCGCGAAGATATTTTCACTTTTAAAACCCTCGGGATTGCCGACGTTCAGGCCCTTGAGGGTGCCGCTGCCGGAGAAGGGGGACACGTTGGCGGATTCCAGCGTGACTGAGGTTTGAGTCACCTGCGGTCCAAAGGTTTCCACGCCCCGTTTGATTCCACTGTTGAGAAGGCTTCCGCCGACGAAATAAAGCAGAACGCCCGTGATAACGATCAGGCCTACAAATGCAGTGATGAGTTTTTTAATCATAATGGTTCGTGTGGTTAAGGTTTGTGTGGCGGGTTGAATATGGCATATAAATCCTCGCTGTGGCGAGTGAGAAAAATGCAGTTTCGGTTGTGCCGGGCCCGGAGGATTTTAATGTCCCCGAGGGGTGGTGCCCTGTTGCCGTTTATGCAACAACGCAACAAGCGCACGAAGCTGGTTTGGCCATTCTGGCGATGGGGCAAGCGTATTGGCTGCAGCCGCATGAGGATAGCTACATCATTTGTGTCGCTGAGAGTAAGCTGGCAGACATCCATCGTGAATTAGAGGTGATGCAGCGCATGGGGCGTCACTCGATCCCGCGAGGCAAGCCGGTATCCCATGCAGTTTTGGACTGTAGCGGGTGGAGTTTTCTCCTCTACGCCTTACTCTTAAGTGCCTGTTATGCGGCGCAATCTTTCCTGCCGATCCAGTCGGTCGGCCGGGTCGATGCGGTCAGGATGCTCGAAGGCGGCGAGTGGTGGCGCGCGCTCACGGCGCTGACGCTGCATGGTGACGTGGTGCACCTTGCATCGAATGTAGTGGCGGGCATCGGCTTTGCTTTTCTGCTCGCCCGCTTCTTTGGGGCCGGAGCCGCCTGGTTGTTGATCTTATTTTCCGGGGTGGCCGGTAATGCCTTGAACGCCTGGGTGCATTATCCGGAGGCGCATTTATCCATCGGGGCCTCGACTGCAGTGTTTGGGGCACTCGGCCTCATCACTGGCGTCGGTCTCTGGATCGCACTGCTACAGCCGGCGGAGCGATGGACCATGCCCCGCTGGTTATTGCCCGCTTTTGGCGGACTCACGCTGCTGGGCCTTTTGGGGATCGGGGATGGACTGGATATGCGGGTGGATGTCGCGGCTCATCTGAGTGGCTTCCTATGCGGGGGCCTTTTGGGCTTCGTCTGCGCGACACGGCAAGCCGCCTTCGTCCGACTGGATCGCTATGGGCGATGGGTCGGCCTGCTGACGCTTACTTTGGTCGGTCTGGCTTGGTTGCTGGCGCTTACTGCTTGAGTGGGTTCCAAACTTCCTCCAAGCCGAGTCCTCGAAAATCTTTTGTTTTTGTGGTAGCGAAGCGCGTCACCCCATGGTGTCGCAGGGTCAATCCGAGTCTGAGGTCAATGATCCGCCTGAAAGCAAAATTTTTATGTTGTGTGGCCTGCCAAACTTCGTCCATGACCGGAGCAGATTCAACGACTCGCCAGCTACGATTCATCCGGAGGCGCTGACAGTAAGCCCCCGCCGCTTTCGGTGAAAGTGGTTGCGGGAAGATTTTAGCGTTACAGAGTTTGAGGAAGACTTCGACGAGCATCAACTCGCAGATAATTACTTCCCCGCTTCTTGCCAGCTCAAGCATGAACTGGCGCGCCCGCAGATGTTCCGGTGAATCTCTATTGGCCGAATGGACAACAATATTTGTGTCAAAGCTGATCATGCTTCGTCGCGGGATGCCATATCCCATTCCGATTCAGGTAGGAGAGGTTCTCCCATGTCTGAAGCGTCGGGAAGTGTCCAGGTGCCGGCAGGGATCCGACCAGGAGGGTAAGCCTTCGTCACCGCTTCAACACCACGACGGACCACTTCGGCAAAGCTCATTTCATATTCCGCAGAGATGCGTTTTGCCTCCTTGTAGAGATGATCTGGAAATTGGACTTGAGTTTTTACCATGATGGCAATTTACCAGCATGGTTGCGGGTTGTCAAGTGCCTCGCCAATCTTTATCCTAGTTTCGAAGGTGCAAAAATCTTTCAAAGTTGCGGGTCAGCGATCACTATCGCGCTGCGATTAGGGGCCGGACTCGGCGAAGCGGGTTTTGTGTTCCCGGGAGACGGTGACGTATTTTTCGGCCATCGACTTGAGTCCCGCCCGCTCCTCTGGGCTGAGCGGGCGCACGACTTTTGCCGGGCTGCCCAGCACCAGGGAGCCTTCCGGAATCTGGGTGCCCTTGGTGACGAGGGCTCCGGCACCCACAATCGACTGTCGCCCAATCACCGATCCATCCAGAACGGTCGCCTGCATTCCGATCAGACATTCGTCGCCGATCTCGCAGGCATGGATCATGGCGGCGTGGCCCACGGTCACGTAGCGACCGATTTTGACGCCAAAATCATCGGCCAAATGGACGATGCTGCCGTCTTGAATGTTGGAGCCCTCGCCAACTTCAATTCGGTTGATGTCGCCACGCAGCACCGCATTGTGCCAGACGCTGGAATTTTTACCGAGATGGACGGCCCCGATGACGACAGCTCCGCTCGCAATATAAACGGACTCGTCGATCCGGGGAGCCTGGTCGAGATACTTCGCGAGCCGCGCTTCGACGGTCATAGGAATCTCTTATTTAGATTTTATCGACGATGGCATCGGCCAGGCCGTATTTGATCGCCTCGGCCGCCGTCATATAGAAGTCGCGGTCCGTGTCTTGCTGGATTTTTTCCAGCGGCTGGCCGGAGCTTTCCGAGAGGATCAGATTCAACTCATCGCGTAAGCGCTCCATCTCCTTGGCTTGGATATGGATGTCCACTGCCACGGCAATCATTTGGCCCGAAATCAAGGGCTGGTGGATGAGCACCCGCGAGTGCGGGTAGAGCAGGCGCTTCCCCTTGTCGGCCCCGCAAAGTAGGATCGAGCCCATACTCGCAGCCATCCCCGTCACGACGACTGTAATGGGTGAGCGGATCAGCTGCATCGTGTCGTAGATCGCCATGCCTGCGGTAATGGAGCCGCCGGGCGTGTTGATGTAGAAAGTGATTTCTTTGCCTGGGTCTTTAAACTCCAGATAAAGCAGCTTCTCGGTCACATCGCGGGCAGATTTGTCACTGACCTCGCCCCACAGGAACACTTTGCGCTGATCCAGGAAGGTCTCCTGGATTTTGGACGGGTTTCCTTTTTCTTCTTTGGATTTATCTTTTTCGGACATTTTGATCGGGTGGTGTTTTGAGTTGCAGCAGAACACAGCTTGAGGATTTTTCAAGCTACGTTTACTTTAGTCGACTTCGATTTTGTTGATGCGGCGTTCGTGACGCCCCCCCTCAAAGGTCGCATCGAGCCATTTGGTGACAATTTTAAGCGCGAGTGCTTCCGGCACCGGACGTGCGCCGATGGCGATACAGTTGGCATTGTTGTGTTCTTTGGTTAGCTGCGCCGACCACTCATCCCAACAAACGCCGCAGCGCACACCTTTGACTTTATTCGCGACGATGGCTTCCCCGTTACCGCTACCGCCCAGCACGATGCCGCAATCGGCTTCGCCGCTCGCCACCGCCTCTGCGGCTGGCCGCACGAAGTCGGGGTAGTCACAGGATGTCTCGGAGTCGCATCCGAAATCGAGCACCTTGTGCCCAAGTGCTTCCAGCATCGAGATGATCGGTGCTTTGAGAGGGTATCCGGCATGGTCGGTGCCGATGGATACGGTGAGTGGTTTTTCGTTCATTTTGACTGGAAGTAGCTGGTCCGCCCCCACGGATCAATCCTCAATCCGCAAGGGGAACAAAAGATTTTGGGGCGAGGGAGGTGATGGCCTGTTCACGTGGCTTCCGCTTTAGCGTTCAATCTGCCGTGCGGTGGCATCCATTGCCATCAATGCTCAGCTTGTATTCGGTAAAATGCGATCGGGTCTGCAAGGTCCGGTGCCGGTAGGCGCAGTTCGGTAGCTCCAAACACGGTATGGATGGTTTCCCATGGGCCGTCCTGGAGGTCGTGCGTCCTTTGTAGGTGGTAAATCGGTGCACCCCGGTCCCACCTAAAGTGTAGCTCGCCCATAGCACTCCTCTGAAGTGAAGCCTGAAAGGGGGGAGGCACGGCAACGGTGGTAGAGAAAGTGCCCTCAAGTTGACCGAGTTCATCCGGATCGCCGTTGGCTCCAAAAGTTGCCACCAGCTCACTATTCGGCAAAATCAATGGACCTCGCCAGTCATGTTTCAGGCGCACCTGGTCATCCGGTAAAACCTCCATTGTGAAATCACCCCACATGCTGCCGATCTCGAACGCTCCAGGCGTCCATATCACACTCCAGTCGTCGATCAGGTGGGCGCTGTTGTTGCGAATGCGGATTTGCCCTTGAAACCCGGTCGGCCGCGAATTCGGATTCCAGATGTTCGTGGCCTCGATTTCCAGCTCAACGCCCGCTACCGCCATTTTTCGAAGCTGCACGCGCTGAAAAGCATTTGCAGGTGTCGGATAGTTCAGTGCCTTGTTGCCCACCGATCGGAAATTCCCCTGAGGAAAGGAGTTGCTGATGGCTTCGCTCTCGGGCACAGGATCATAGGTGAGCGGACTCAGCATCCCTGCCGCCATCGCCTCGTTGGCGGGCAGTGGGTCGCGCATCCAGTCGACCGCCGTACTCATGCCGACCACCCATACGTTTGGCTGCTGCAGCGCCCATCCCAGAAACTCGTTCAGGGCATCAATGTTGTCTTGTTGCGGTGCTGATGGACTCCCTAGCCAAGGCGCCGCGTGCAACCAAATGCCTAGCGGCACCCGGTTGCCTTGGTAGCGATCCAGAAAATTATCTTTGAACAGTTGCACCAGAGACTCGCGGGTGCCGCTCGGATCCATTTCCTTTGGGTGCCTGCTGCCGTCACGTTCATAGAGTAGCCACATCGGAATCTCCATTAGATCCGGCAAACTGGAGGAGGGCCCCGTCCCCGTCCAGAGTGTTTGCTGCAAACCGTCGTGCAGGGTGTACGGCCAAATCATTTCCGAGGGCGAAACACTAAATTTTCCGAGGGGCTCAGTGACCGATGTGCTGTAGTCAAACCCAAGTGCATGCAAGGCCTCATAAGTGGCTGCATTAAAAGCCAGATAGGGTGCGCGAAAGCCGCGAATCTCCTCCAGTGGGATATCAGCCATTCGGTGCAAAGTCTCGCGGCAGCCTTCGATCTCACGCACCCAGGTAAGAAAGTCTGTGCCGACGCCTGTCGAGTGTGTGATGGTGTGGGTCGCAATTTCGTGCCCGGCAGCATGGAGCTTATGCACGAGGTAATAGTCCGTATAGTTGTTGCTGACAAAAAAGGTAAAGCCGACCGGTGACCCGTCCGCATGCTGATGCTGCGAAATCAGCTGGATCATTTCGTAGATATTCGGATTCACCGCATCATCAAAAGTCACGAAAATGAACTGAGGGATGTCTTCCCGAATCAAGTTGCCCGGAGCCTCCACCGAGACAGGGATGATTGTCGCGCAGAGGTCCAGCCATGTGCCGAGGATTCCGACTAAAAAAAGATGGGGGATCTGCCTCACTGATCCTGTAAAAAATATGCTAAAACACTCGAAGTCAAAGCAATGTGGAGGAAAACAGCAGGCCCCGAATTGGCCGCACCCTGCTCCGGCTCGATAACTTCTCTAGCCAGCCTGCTTGGAGCGGATTATCTGTCCAACCGGCTAATTAAATTAACCCGAGCACCATCTTACCCTCTTCGGTGATCATATCCTGATTCCAGGGTGGATCCCATACGATATCAACCTGCGCTTCGACCACGCCGGGCACGCCTTCGAGGTGCGTCTTGGCATCTTCGGCGATGACGGGACCCATGCCACAACCGGGGGCGGTCAGCGTCATCTGCATGTCCACCTTGTAGCCGCCTTCAAGGCGTTCGCTGGTTTCGAGTGAATAAACCAGGCCAAGATCGACAATATTGACCGGAATCTCGGGATCGAAGACTTTTTTGAGGGCTTCCCACAGTTGTTCGGTTTCCACCGGCCCGTTGGCCCCTTCGGCCTCGGACGCTTTCGCACTTTCCGTGACTTCCTCGCCCAAGGCATCCGCATTGGCCCCGCTGACACGAAACATCCCGTTGCTGGTCATGATGGTGAAGTTCCCGCCCAGGCGATGCGTGATGGTGACCTGCTCGCCTTCAGGCAGTGTCATCGGGGTGCCTTGGGGAATGAGTGTGACTTCAACTTCGCGGGTGAGGGTGCGTTGGTCGTCCATGATTTTAATGGGTAATGACTAATCAATTATTTTAACTTCGCGTCAAACTTCTTGTGAATGAGTTGGCGCAGGTTTTCGGCGAGCTCATCGCTCGCGACTTTTTCTATGATTTCTTCAAAGAATCCGAAGACCATCAGTTGCATGGCCACCCGCTTGGGGATGCCGCGGCTCATCATGTAGAAGAGTTCACCTTCATCGACGTTGCCGGTAGTGGCTCCATGGGAACATTTCACATCGTTGGCGAGGATCTCGAGGCCGGGTAGGGCATTGGCCTCGGCGGTCGGGTCGAGCAGCAAGTTGCGGTTGGTTTGGTAGGCGTCGGTTTGCTGCGCACCTTCGGCTACTTTGATCAGACCGGAGAAGATGGTGCGGCTGTTGTCCAGCAGGGCGTTTTTGTAGAGTAGATCGGATACCGCGTTGGGCGCATTGTGGATTTGATAGGTGCGTTGGTCGAACTCCTGGCTTTCCTCGGCGACCGTGAGAGAATACATCTTCACGTCGGCTCCCGGACCTTCGATCCGGGTCTGTGCCTCATAGCGGGCGCGCTCCGCACCAATGTTGACAGCGACATTCTTCACCTGGGCATCACGCCCGGCCACGGTCGTGTCGAGTTGGAAGGAGACGGTCTTTTCGTTCCAGTCCTGCACCACTTTACGGAAGACGTTGGCACCGGTCCCTGCGTGAATGTTGGCCACGGCGATGTTGAGGGCCTCGTTATCCGGCGTTTCGGAAAAGAAGACATCGACGACTGAGACATAGGCGTTGTCCTCGGCCACGATCAGCGTGTGCGGGAAGACGGCACTGCGGGCACCACTTGTCCAGTAATAGTTAACGAAGGGGGCTTCGATGGCGACGCCCTTCGGGACGTAGAGGATTGAACCTGCCCGCGTGCTGGCGGCGTGCAGGCCAAAGAATTTTTGCGAGCCCAGTTCGGTTGACTCCTGGAGAAAATATTTCTCCATCAGCTCCGGGTGCTTTGCCAACGCTTCGGCGATGGGGAGGTAGATGACGCCCTTGGCGGCGAGTGCTTCACTGATGCCTTCGAAGGCGGCCGGGGCATCGTCGACATAGACGCTGCGGCCGGCGCGTTCACTGACCAGGTCGGAGCGTTTGTCGAGCGCGTCCAGGACCCCTGCTGCGGGAGCTTCAGTGACGTTATAGTCATCGATGCTCAATTTATTGACGCTGGCGAATCGCCACTGCTCGTCGCGCGCGGTCGGCATGGGCAGGCATTTGAACTGCTCCAGGCCAGTAGCGCGCCGTTCGTTTAGCCAGGCGGGTTCGTTGGCAGAGAGGCTGGTATCAGGATTTTCCAAAGTGGTGGTCATGGTGTGAGACGTTGTTAGTTGAATGTTGTTGGTCGCATTTTGCGTCGGCCTTGGCCCGCCGGGCCTCGGGGGCGGATCGCCGGTGTTAGCCGACAGAGCCTTCCATTTCCATATCAATCAGGCGTTTCAACTCAACGGAATATTCCATCGGGAAGGCTTTCATGAGGTCGTTGACGAATCCGTTGACGGCCAGACTCATGGCTTCGCCCTCGGAGAGCCCGCGCTGCATCATGTAGAAAATCTGCTCCGCGCTGACCTTGGAGACGCTGGCCTCGTGCTGCACGGTGTTGTGCTGCCCGCGGGTGGTGATGGCCGGATAGGTGTCCGTCCGGCTGTTGGTGTTGATCAGCAGGGCGTCACATTCGGTGTTGTTTTTGCAGTTCTTCAGATGTTTGGGCATGTGCACCTGGCCGCGATAGGTGGAGCGCCCCTTGCCGATGGAAATCGACTTGGAGATGATGTTGCTGGTGGTGTTGTCCGCGAGGTGCATCATCTTCGCGCCAGTGTCCTGGTGCTGCCCGTCGTTGGCCAGAGCGATCGAGAGCACTTCGCCGCGGGAGCGTTTACCTTTCAGGACCACGCCGGGATATTTCATGGTCAGGCGGGAGCCGATGTTGCAGTCGATCCACTTTACCTCGGCGTCCTCGTCGGCCATTCCGCGTTTGGTCACGAGGTTGAAGACGTTGCTCGACCAGTTTTGGACGGTGATATATTGGATTTTCGCACCCTTGAGGGACACCAGTTCCACCACCGCGCTGTGGAGCGTAGTGGTCTCGAACTTCGGCGCGGTGCAACCTTCCATATAGGTGATCTCTGCACCTTCGTCCGCGATGATGAGGGTGCGCTCAAACTGGCCGAAGTTCTCGGCGTTGATCCGGAAGTAGGCCTGCAGGGGTTGCTTCAGTTTTACCCCCTTGGGCACGTAGATGAAGCTGCCGCCCGAAAAGGTGGCACTGTTCAATGCGGCAAATTTGTTATCCGAAGTCGGAATGACTTTGCCGAAGTAGGGCCGGAAGATTTCCGGATACTTGTTCAACCCTTCGGTCGATCCGACGAAGATAACGCCCTCTTTTTCCAGATCCTCTTTCATGCGTGAGTAGGACGCTTCGGAGTCGAATTGCGCTTCCACACCAGCCAGAAACTTGCGCTCCTGTTCAGGGATGCCGAGCCGCTCGAAGGTTTCTTTGACATCGTCCGGCACGTCGTCCCACGAGCGGGCCGGCATTTGGCCTTTGGAGAGGTAGTAGCGAATCTTGTCGAAATCGATCGTCTCCA
>PXBU01000145.1 GCA_003566795.1 Puniceicoccaceae bacterium
ATTGAAGAATTCAAGAAGGAGCAGGGTATCGACCTGCGCTCGGACAAGATGGCCTTGCAACGACTTAAAGAGGAGGCGGAGAAAGCCAAGATCGCCCTGTCCTCGACGCAGAATACGGACATCAATCTTCCCTTCATCACTGCGGATGCCTCGGGTCCCAAGCACCTGAATATCTCGCTCAGCCGCTCCAAGCTGGAGCAGATCTGTGACGGCCTTTATCAGCGCACCGTGGAGCCCTTCAAGGCCTGCCTTAAGGACTCCGGTCACAGCGCTTCGGATATTGGCGAACTGGTGCTGGTGGGCGGCATGACCCGTGCGCCCAAAGTGGTTGAGATCGCCAAGGACCTCACCGGCAAGGACCCGCACAAGGGCGTCAACCCGGACGAGGTGGTCGCGATCGGGGCTGCGATTCAAGGCGGCGTGCTGCAAGGCGACGTCCGCGATGTGCTGCTATTGGATGTGACTCCGCTGACCCTGGCGATCGAAACTGCCGGTGGCGTAGCGACGCCGATGATCGAGCGTAACACCACCATCCCCACCAAGAAGAGCCAGACCTTCTCGACCTACGCGGAGAACCAAACTGCGGTCGACATCCAGGTGCTCCAGGGCGAACGCCCGATGGCCAAGGATAACAAGGTGCTTGGTAACTTTCGCCTCGATGGCATCCCGCCCGCCCCGCGCGGCACACCGCAGATTGAGGTGACCTTCGATATCGATGCCAACGGCATCCTCAACGTCAGTGCCAAGGATAAGGGCACCGGCAAGGAGCAAAAGATCACCATCTCGGGCTCCTCCGGTCTGGATAAGGACGAGGTTGAGAAGCTCAAGCGTGAGGCTGAGGCGCACGCCGCTGAAGACGAGGCCCTCAAGGCCCGCGTGGAAGCCCGCAACGAGCTGGACAACATGGTCTATCAGGCCGAGAAGCAAATCGGCGAGCTCGGCGACAAGATTCCGGCTGACAAGAAGACCGAGCTGGAGTCCGCCATCGCCGATGCCAAGAAGGTGCTCGAGGATCAGGAGGCCGATGCCGATGCGCTCAAGGCACCCAAGGAAAAGATCATGGGAGTCATGCAGTCTTTCGCGCAGGACATCTACAGCCAGGCAGGTGATGCCGCAGGCGCGGGCCCCGATATGGGTGCTGCCGCCGGTGGTGACGCGGGCCCGTCTGAGGAGAAGAAATCCGACGGCGACACCGTCGACGCCGACTTCGAGGTCGTCGACGACGATAAGAAATAATCTCTAATGCCGGGCCCTGGGGGCGATGCCTCCGGGGTCCGGCTTTCCAACAACATTATCTCCAACCAAAAACAAAAAAACACATGAAAATAAAACCACTCGGTTCACGCGTTGTGCTTAAGCGCATTGAAGAAGATGAACAAGTCCGTGGCGGGATCATTATCCCCGACTCTGCCAAGGAAAAATCCCAGGAGGCGGAAGTGATCGCTCTCGGCACGGGTAAGGAGGACGACAAGCCCTTCTTCGTGAAGAAGGGAGACAAAGTTCTCATGCCCCAGTTCGGTGGCACGCAAGTCAAGCTGGATGGTGTCGTATACACCATCATCGAAGAAGACAGCCTCCTGGGCATCATCGGGTAATCAATTAAAAACTCAAAATAACAAAACGAAATATGGCTAAGCAAATTCTATTCGACGAATCAGCGCGCAAAAAACTCCTCAAAGGTGTGGAAACACTTTCCCGGGCCGTCAAGGTGACGCTCGGGCCGAAGGGTCGCAACGTGTTGATCGACAAAAAATTCGGTGCGCCGACTGTCACCAAGGACGGTGTCACGGTGGCTAAAGAGATTGAACTCTCCGATCCCTACGAAAACATGGGCGCACAAATGGTGCGTGAGGTAGCTTCCAAGACCGCCGACACCGCTGGTGATGGCACCACAACTGCGACGGTGATCGCTGAGTCGGTTTACCGCGAGGGCATCAAAAACGTCGCCGCCGGTGCCAACCCGATCTACCTCAAGCGTGGTATTGACAAGGCAGTTGCCGCAGCGACTGAGTCCTTCGCCAAGCAAAGCAAGAAGGTGAAGGACCGTGAGGAAATCCGCCAGGTTGCCACCGTCTCGGCTAACTGGGACAATGAAATCGGAGAGATTATCGCCGATGCCATGGACCGCGTTGGCAAGGATGGCACCATCACAGTTGAAGAGGCCAAGGGTATCGAAACCTCCCTCGACGTCGTCGAAGGGATGCAGTTCGATAAGGGCTACTTGAGCCCCTATTTCTGCACCGATACGGAAAATCAGGAAGTGAATCTGGAGGACGCTTACATTCTCATTCACGAGAAGAAGATCTCCAGCCTGAATGATATCCTGCCGCTGCTGCAAACCGTCGCGAAAAGCAACAAGCCTTTCCTGATCATCGCGGAAGATATCGAAGGTGAGGCACTCGCTGCCCTCGTGGTGAATAAACTGCGTGGCACCCTGAACGTGGCTGCCGTTAAGGCTCCCGGCTTCGGCGACCGCCGCAAGGCTATGCTGGAGGACATTGCTGTCCTTACTGGTGGTCGCTGCATTACTGAAGATCTTGGCATCAAGCTCGAGAATGTTCAGCTCAGCGATCTCGGCCGCGCCAAACGTATCAACGTCACCAAGGAAGACACCATCATCGTCGAAGGTGCCGGTAAGAGCTCTGATATCCAGGGCCGCGTGAAGCTCATCCGCAAGCAAATCGAGGAAACCTCCTCGGATTACGATCGTGAGAAGCTCCAGGAGCGTCTGGCCAAGATCGCTGGTGGTGTTGCCGTCATCAACGTAGGCGCACAAACCGAGCCGGAAATGAAGGAAAAGAAGGCTCGCGTCGACGACGCACTGCACGCAACCCGTGCCGCGGTTGAAGAAGGTATCCTGCCTGGTGGTGGCGTCGCGCTGCTGCGCTCTGCTGGTGCCATCGAAAAGGCGGCTGCTGCGCTCGAAGGTGACGAAAAGCTCGGTGCGCAAATCGTCCGCCGTGCGATCGAGGCACCACTGCGCCAGCTCTGCCAAAACGCCGGTATCGAAGGCTCGCTGGTCGTTGCCGAGGTGCTCAAGGCCAAGGGTAGCAAAGGCTACAACGTCGCGACTGGCGAATACGTCGACCTGCTGGTTGCCGGTGTGGTCGATCCCGCCAAGGTGACCCGCACCGCGCTGCAAAACGCCGGCTCCGTCGCTGGCCTGCTCCTTACCACCGAAGCCATCATCACTGATGAGCCGGAAGATGACAAGGGTGGCCACGGTGCTCCCGATATGGGCGGCATGGGCGGCATGGGCGGTATGGGCGGCATGATGTAGTCCGCGACCGACTCAAACACACACAACTTACTATCAAGCCCCCGGCTCCAGCAGCCGGGGGCTTTTTTTGGGCGAAACGCCTTGGTGTTTTTAAGGTGAAAATAATTTCACTATTTAGTTGACAGTGATAATTTGGATACCATTTTAGGGGGTGCTCGTTAAGGGCAGATATACGGTTCATTCACACAAAAAATAAACAAGTAACTAAAAGGAGCTATCATGAATCAGACCAACATCACCGGAAACCTCACTGCAGATATTGAAACTCGCGAAGTCGGCGAGCAGCATCTCTGCACATTCACGCTCGCTTGCAACGAAGGCGAGCGGGTCGTCTTCCTGCCTGTGGAAGCCTGGAATATGTCGCACCTGCCGGAGCACCTCTCCAAAGGGGCGAAAGTGCTCATCTCAGGTGCACTCAAGCAGAATAATTGGGAGACGGATGCCGGCGACAAACGCAGTCGCATCGTATTGACCGCTTACAAGGTCGAGTTTTTACATCCGGCCCCTGCCTCACGCGAGCCAGCCAAAGCGTCCGGCTATCCCAGCAAGCGCGGGAATCGCAGTAGCGGCCAGCAGATGAGCAAGCGATCCGATCGTTCGCATGGGCGGCGCAGTGCGGCTTGACCGCAGCAGGCTCTTTGCAAGGTGGTTCGCTGGATTTGATTGAGGTTTTTTATCAGCGATCTTGTAGCGACTGGCTTTACGCCAGGATCGAGTCCTCGTGCGTTGCGGATCGCGGGATAAACCCGCTCGCTACAAGCTGATGCTGCTGCGGATCGCGGGATAAACTCGCTCGCTACAATCAATGAAAAATTTTAGCGGATCCTCGATTACCGTTCAGTAATCCACACCCGGTCGCCGCAGGCAACGATGTCGAACAATTCCAGCATATCGGCGTTGCGTAGCTCGATACAGCCGCCGCTGAAGGGCTGGCCGATCCGCGCTTCGTGATTGGTGCCGTGAATGTAGATGTAGCGGTCGTAGCTATCGCAGCCCGGACCGGCATTCTTGCCGGCTTCGAGGCCGCGTAGCCGGAGTATTCGGCTGGTGATGAGATTGCGCGCAGCCTCCGCACCCTCGTATTCGGTGTAGAGCTGGCCGGTCGGCTTGCGTCCCTTGAAGACCATGCCGACCGGCTCCTGCGCACCAATCTTGTCTTCGATGCGGTGCAAGCCAGTGGGTGTGCCGAAGGAATCCGCCTCACACGAGGGTGGGTTCTTTGAGCTCGAAATCTCGAAGCGGCGGACCTCCAAGTCGTCACGGATCAAGACCATGGTCTGCTCTGCGATGGAGACGATCAGCCATTGCTCGACAGTAGTGGCTGTTGACAGAGAGTTTATGCTCTGCATTGCTCTCTTTTTCACCTCTAGAAAATCCAATGGCATATAAAATCGGAATACTCGGAGCGACCGGCGCGGTCGGTCAAGAACTCATTCGCCTTTTGCATGAGCGTAACTTTCCTATCGCGGAATTGCGCCTGCTGGCCTCAGCCCGCTCGGCCGGGAAGACCCAGACGTATCAGGACAAGTCCTGGACGATTCAGGAAGCCACAGTGGATAGTTTCGATGGGCTCGACGTCTGCATCTTTAGTGCCGGTGCCTCGCAATCCAAGCTCTTCGGCGAAGCGGCCGCCAAGCGCGGCTGCATTGTGATCGACAACAGTTCCGCTTTCCGCATGGACGAAGACGTCCCGCTGGTGGTGCCCGAGATCAATCCGGATGCGGCCTTCGCGCACAAGGGCATTATTGCCAATCCGAATTGTTCGACCATCATCACCCTGATGGGGCTGTATCCGTTGCATCAGGCCTTCGGCCTGAAGTCGATCATCGCCTCGACCTACCAAGCGGTGTCCGGCAGTGGGGCCGGTGGCATCGTCGAGTTGGAGCAGCAGACGCGGGCTTGGGCCGAGGGCGGCGAGATGAAGCAAGAGGTCTACCCGCACCAGATCGCCTTCAATCTCCTGCCGCATGTCGATGCCTTCCTCGAGGACGGCTACACCAAAGAGGAAATGAAGATGCTCAACGAGGGGCGCAAGATCATGAGCCTGCCGCAGTTGAAGGTCACCTGCACCTGCGTGCGGGTGCCCGTTTTCCGCGCCCACTGTATTTCCGTCAGTGCCGAGTTTGAACGTCCGGCCTCGGTGGCAGCCGCCCGCGAGGCGATTCGCAAGTTCCCCGGCGTGGAGTTGGTGGACGACCCCGCCCATGCCACTTACCCCATGCCACTGGATTATTCCGAGAAGATTGACTGCGGGGTGGGGCGCATCCGGGAAGATCACGTCTTCAACAACGGCTTGGCTCTGTGGGTCACCGGTGACCAGGTCTGGAAGGGTGCCGCGCTGAATGCGATCCAGATCGCGGAGCTGCTGCATGCCAAAGGTGGCCTGAATTCGTGAATTACAAAGAGGGTATATTTTTTTAACCGTTAATGGACGAACTCAGGACGCAGCTGGACTTCGGCATGGTGGTGGTATTGTGGCTGGTCCAGCTGGTCATTTACCCCAGCTTCCTGCGCTGTGATCGCGAGCAACTGGTGGATTGGCACCGCCGCTACACGCAGCGGGTGGGCTGGGTGATCATTCCGCTCATGTTCGGCCAGTTACCGCTGGTGGCCTGGTTGACCTGGCAGCATCCGAATGTTGCCAACCTCGCTGCGCTCACCGCACTGCTTGCTTGCTGGGGCTTAACCTTTGGCGTTTCCGTGCCGCTGCACCGCAAGATCGATGCCGGTGACACCAGTGGCGCAACCCTCGAGCGTCTGATTCACACCAATTGGCCACGCACTGTGCTATGGAGTGCGGCCTGCGTGCTGGGGGTGTTGGCGCACATGGAATGATTGTTATGAGAAAATACGTATTGCTGCTGCTTTTTCCAATTGCGCTAATCGCCGACCCAGCGGATGGCTTCCAGGTGTTCGTCTCCAGTATTGGAGGAACGACCGCTACCCTGGAGGTAAGCGGCAACGACACGATCGAAACCGTCAAAGAAAAATATCAAGCGATCAAGGGAATTGCTCCCGAGAGGCAGTCGCTATACTTCAGCGGCCTGGAGCTAATCAATGGGCGTACGCTGAGTGATTTTAATGTTCAGAAAGAGGCATTGCTCGAAGTTCTTTTCAATCCGCTGAATCCGAGCTTGGAGGGTCCGCTGAGCTGGGATGGAAGCGAGGCCCTGGTAGTTGAATTCACCAACGGCTTTACTGAGCCGCAGGTGTCGCAATATAAACTGCAGGGAAGTTTGGACTTGGCGCAGATCGATCCTTTGACACCAGTGACCGTGCGCCTGGAAACTCCGTTTTTTCCGCTGGAGAGTTTCGATCCGACGGCCGACTATACATGGACCATAATTGATGCCACCGAGGGTGGCATTTTCGGTTTTACCAGCGACCGTTTCAAAATTGAGACTGACGGGTTCGCCAATGAATTCGATGGAAGCTGGTCGGTCAGCGAGGGCAGCCTAGCCTTGCACTACACGCCAATTCCGGAGCCCTCGCATTATTTGTGGATACTTGGGATTTTGGGCTATTTCGTGGCCTCGAGGAGAAGGTGAAAGCCCGCTCCTTTTTACACGACATAAAACCTCGTTACGCCTGCAAGAAGGTAATTCACATCCGGGCGCTGGCGCTTTCGGAGTGGGTTGGGGTCGGGCTGTCGGGTTCGTCTTCCTCGACGGGATCGAGTTCGGGGGCTTCCGCTTGCGTGCGAGATTTTGCAGTTGCTCCTCATACTTGCCGACAAAGCTGACGGCACTATTAACCTTGGACTTGATGGCATACCCGCAAATTAGCGGTTCCAAAAAAACAAAGCCAAGGATGGGATACCTGCTCCTGACTTCCAAGTAAGTCAAAACTGTGTCTTTTTATGAAATAGTAGAATGGCTAAATATAATTTGACTTTACAGTAGGGGAGGTAATGAAGTCCGAGCTTCTGAGTTAAGAAAAATATATGAAAAACAAAATGAAATTGAGTGTGCTGTTAGTTGCGTTGGTGGGAAGTTTGCTTGTTGGCCTCGCGCATCCAGCGTCAGCAGCCACCGCGGGTTCTTGGAATACGCAAGTGATTGACCCCAACGCGTTGGGGTCAGTGTATATCACGACTCAGGCAAATGTCCGTAGATCTCCAAGTAGTCCTGACGACTCCCGGATCGCCCGCTACCGCGTGAACTTTGCCAGGGCGGGCACCTATGACCTCTACGCCCGTCTGATGTATTCGACAGGAGCAAACCAGGCTAATATGTTCTTCAGTACCAACCTCGGGTCGGAGGACAACTGGGTCGGGGTGAATACGCGCAACCTCAGTGACGAAAAATTCGTGTGGGTGAATTTAACGGAAAGGGATAACCAGTTTGACGTCAGATCCCCCGGAACGCAGCAATTCAGCATTGCCTCCGGCCGCCGCGGGATGCGAATCGATGCCTTTGCGTTTGCCCCCTCGGGCGGCTCTTTCACCGACGCGCAACTGGACGGTGCCGTGGCCGGCAACGGGCAAACATCCGGTCTGATCGGCTTCCAGGCGGAGTATGCCGCTGCCTTCGGCAGCGACACGATCTCGGATGAGGGCCTCAAACTAAAAGAAAATTTAACGGGCCACTTGCTGGAATTACGGGCGCAGCTTTTGAGGCACATCCCTGAAATTGACCAGGCCAGGGTCGCAGCGTGGCAGGCATCGATCAAGGCGGAGGAGGAGTTTGCGAAGAAGGCGGCTTCTACTGCCGCTGCGGTTGCTCGAATGAAGAGCGCCGAGGGGAGGTTGAGGAGCCTGGAAGAAACTCTCAAACTCGGCCCCAGAACACTTGAGGATGCGCAGGATGCAGTGACCCAGGCACGTGCAAGAGGAGAAGACGATCCGGAACTTGAGAGTGCAGTTCGAAACGCGGAAAGGTTGCTCTCCCTCCGCGAGCGGGACGTGAGAGGGATTGAGCGTAATATCGAACGCGCCAAAAAAGATCTCGAGGAGTCGAAAACCAAACTTCCCAGTGCCATCAGGGAGGCGGATGCCGCGCGGCAGGCCCATCAAAGGGCGATGGCTGCCACATGGGCAGCGATGGATGCACTGGGCACGCGTGAGCTGGTGCAGAGCAATCGCCTGGACCGCATGTTGGCGGAGTACACTATCATCAGCCGGGCAAGCCCCCGCAGACTGGCAAAATTCTTTGAGCAGAGCCCCGAACACCCGCAACTGATCCAGCAGCTTTTTGCAGATACGGATCTGATGGTAAATATGCTGGTGGCGGACGGCCCTAACGGGGAAAATTACGGCGAGGCGATGAAGATTTACAACGCTATCCAGCAAGCCAGCCCGAGGGCAAACGAGGGGGTATTTCAGCGCTTGGCATTGGCGGTGAGTCTTGGGCACGCATTGCCGATCACACGACGGGATCACGCCCGTTCAACCGGCAGCGTGAGCGACGATGAACCCGAAGATGAAGAGGATGCATCCGAAAACACCGCTTTCGGCAGTCGTGACGCATCCAAGTACATTGACCCGGTGCAGCGATATCTGAATTATGAGAAGTGGTATTTGGCCGGCGAGCTCGATGCAGGCTTCAAGGATTTGTGCGCATGGAGCCTCGTGATGGTCGTGGATGGCAGGGATTGCGACGAAGCCGTCGCCTGGGGGCGCGAAATGCTCAAGATTCTGCGGCCGGATACCATCCCTACCGATGGAAATACCTCCCGCTACATTGATTTTCTCGACCATGAAATTGCCTACTCAGCCAATCTGGTAAGCGAAGATCGCCCTGAGTTGATGTTGATGCAGAACATCCTGGCCAACGGCGGGATATGTGGACGGCGCGCGTTCTTCGGACGTTTTCTGCTGAGGTCGTTCGGTGTGCCCACCACGGCACGCAGCGAACCCGGACACGCAACGCTGGCGCACTGGCATCCTGAAGGATGGTCAGTCAAGCTCGGTGGCAATTGGGGCCCTGGTAACCGCGGCAGATACGCGAGAATGAACCGGAGAAGGTCGAGCCCCTACGGCGTGGACCTTAACTTCCTGGCGAGCACGCAAGCACGCCAGGACGTGGCCTCATTCGTCAATGTCAAACGCGCCCAATGGATTAGTGCGTTGGTCGGTGAGGATCGGCAGGCGGGCTTTTACACAACATCTGGCGAAACCAGCTTTGAGGACCTGGGCTTCTGGAATGCACTGGCATTGCATGAGCAGCGGCGCATCATCGCCGACTTGGATGCGAAGCGAGTATCCACTCCGTCCCCCGCATTCACCCCAACCCAAGCGCCAGTGGCGACGGGTCGGATCACGGTGGACAGTAGGGGCATCATTACCATTCCTTCAGCCGCCACCAGCTATCCCACCGAGAGTACGGCCAGGATCTTCAGGCATCGCCAACCGGACCTCATTCTTTTCATGAATGATCTGGCAGGCAATACCCGTCTGCATTCCTCGCGGGCGGCCGGCTCGAACGACAGGTTTACTTACACCTTCGATGCGCCCGTGGCAGGCAGATACCTGATGGTCGCCAGGGTTGCGACGCCCCGATGGGACCGCCAGCTGATCGCCTCTGCTAACGGAGGTGCGGCGGTGAAAATGCCGCTGCCCTATACGAAAGGGCTATGGGAGTTCAGCCGACCGGTTGAGATCGATCTACGGGCTGGTAGGAACGAATTGACGTTCCACGGGTCGAGGATGACGATCGATCACTTCTCGCTGGCACCCATGCGTTGATCATACCCGCGGGGCGATGGGCTAACCTGTCAGACTTATCCAGTTTACCTCAAATTGCAATCGTAGCCGATTACGCCTTCGCGTTTGGCCGTTTCACATCCTCTGCGAGGTGTGACCAAAGCCGAAGGGCTTCGGCTACATGAAGAAACTTATTGATGGCATGCTAGAGTCTCGCTTCCAGTTCGCGCAGGTACTGCCAGCTGAATAGCCCTGTTTTGTGCCCATCGCTGAAGGATGGCCGGATGGCGTAGTTGCCGACGTAGTCCCAGCCCAGGATGGTGACGTCGGGGAACTCCCTGGGTCCATCGCCGCCGTATTGATTACCGAGGATATCCTTCTCGCCGATATTTTGGGCGCTGGGGGAGTGTTTGCGCAGGAACGGTGCCTGGTAGTAGCTCTCGCTGCCGTCGTCCCAGACGATGGCCAGTTCGTTGCCGATGAGTTGAATGTCTGTGGGCTTCATGCTGCGTGGAAATATCCGTCTGCTCTGAGTTTTTCAAGCAATGCGGCAGCCGGTTTTGCCCGGTTGAGCAGGTAGAGATGGATTCCTGGTGCGCCGGAGGCGAGCAGCTCGGAGGCCTGGCGGTAATTCCATTCGACGCCGACTGCTTGGACCGCAGCCGGGTCATCGCCTGCCGCGAGTAATTGTGCATCGAGTGCCTCCGGGATCGTTGCGCCGCACATGGCGCAAAAGCGGTGCACTTGATCGCGCGAGACAATCGTCATCAGGCCCGGGAGCACAGGCACATCGATCCCCTTGGCGCGGCAACACTCGACGAAATCAAAGTAGAGCTGATTGTCGAAGAAGAGTTGGGTGGTGATAAAATGGGCACCGCTGTCGACTTTGCGCTTCAGATTCGCCAGGTCAGCTTCCATCGAGGGTGCTTCCGGGTGTTTTTCCGGGTAGCCGGCGACGCCGATTAAGCAGTCCGGGTATTCCTGACGGATGAGTTCGACTAGTTCGTTGGCATAGGCAAGTCCCTCGGGGTGGGGCTTGAAGTCGCTCTGGCCCTTGGGTGGATCGCCCCGGAGTGCCATAATCCGCTGGAGACCCGCTGCGCGGAACTCAGCGATCACTTCTTTCAGGTCGGCCCGTGAATGGCCGACGCAGGTCAAATGCGGCATGACTTGGTAGGCAAATTCATCCACCAGTCGCCGGGCATAGCTCAGTGTGCGGCTGCGGGTGCTCCCGCCCGCGCCATAGGTGATGGAAGCGAAGTCGGGGCGGTAAGGCTGTAGCTCCGCTGCGGCAGTGATCAGCTGCTGTGCGGCACTCTCCGATTTGGGCGGAAAAAATTCGATCGAAAAGACGGGCTTTTGCGAGAGCGGGTGGTCGGTGTTCGAAGATGGGATCATAAACGCATCAAATTATGATGATATGTTGATATGTAAAGCTGGAAAATGAATGGGCGACGCCGTTGGTGCCGCGAGCCAAGATTTTCGCTGATTTTTAATAAACTCAATAACATGGGGTTGGGGGACTTTTAAACAGCTTATTCACAGTGAAATAGGAAAATTTTGTCTTGACGCGTGGAGCATATTGGGGCGATATGGGGCGAAATGGAGCAAATGGGATAAAATGGGTGACGCTTATACAGGGATTTTTGTCGGAGTTTTTCGGCACAACGTGGACGACAAGGGTCGTCTGACGATCCCTTCGCAGTGGCGTCCACCGGTGGATAGCGAGGCCAATGCCTTTCTCGCGCTGCCCAGTCTGGAGGGCTACGTGAACGTCTACCCACCCAAGATGATTGCCCAGTTGGAGGAGCGTATTTCTCAGATCAGCATGGGGGACACGGAGGGGCAGGCCGCGGTCGAGATGTTGATGAGTATGGCTCACAGCTTCAGCTGCGACAAGCAGGGGCGGATCAACCTGAATGCGGCACTGATCGCGCATGCGCGGATACAGAAGAGCACGGTCCTGTTGGGTAAGCTGTCTTCCTTTAGCATTTACAGCGACGAAATCTACGACGCGCTGCGCAGCAAGTCACCGGTCAGCCGTGAGACGCAGGCTGAGGTCTTTAAGCGATTCGGACTTTAACCCCAAGTCTATCATGAACCCCATCTTCGAGAACATTGCCCGCGAAAACTTCCGCAGCTCCGGCTACATCCAGCATCCGACACGCGAGCGGCGTATCCGGTGGAGCTTTTCCAAACCCCCGCAAATGTCTTTTCAAAACGCCGACCTGGTGCGCGATGCCCTGGTGCGGCGCGAACGTGCCCTGCAGCGCGAAAGCAACAAACCTTCCATTTTAAAAGCTATCATAAATGTTCTCCGTGGTTAGTGACAGTGTGCAATCGTCCGCGCATGGCGGACACGTTCCGGTATTGCTGAAAGAAGCGTTGGAGCTGCTGCAGCCGCGTACTGGCAGCAAGCTACTGGATGGCACCTTTGGTGGCGGCGGTCACAGTCGGGCATTTCTCGCGGCAGCCGCCGGGGTAACGGTGGTGGCCTTGGATCGCGACCCGGAGGCAGTGCTCCGCTCGAAGTCGCTCCAGTCTGAGTTTGGCGCAGGTTTTCGCATCTATCACCTGAACTTTGGTGAGCTGGAGCACTTGGACGAGACGGACTTCCAGGGAGCCTTTTTTGATTTTGGGCTTTCCTCGTTCCAGTTGGATGTCGCGGAGCGCGGATTTTCCTTTCGCGCCGACGCGCCGCTCGACATGCGGATGAATCCGGAGCAGGGCATGAGTGCCGCCGAATTTCTGGAGACTGCCGACGAAGCGAGTCTGGTGCGGGCTGTTCGCAACTATGGGGAAGAGCAAAGGTGGCGCCGCGTGGTCGAAGCCATTCTCAAAGCCCGTGGCACCGGGCAGTTGCAGCGCACCCAGGCATTTGCCGCGTTGGTGGCTGAGGTGGTGGGGCCAACGCCGCGCGGGCGCAAGTCAGTCCACCCCGCGACACGCACTTTTCAGGGTATTCGGGTGGAGGTGAATGATGAGTTGAGTGCGATCGAGCGCGGCTTACCGGCAGCCTTCGATCGCCTCTTACCCGGCGGCGTGCTGGCTGCCATCAGCTTCCACTCCCTCGAGGACCGGATCGTTAAGCGCTTTTGCCGGAGAATGGCAGGTCGCCCCGAGCATGGTCGTGATAGCCGGACTCAAGATGAACGCGAAGTTCTGGCAGAGATGATCTCAACCCGCCCGATCATACCAGAGCCGGCCGAGGTGCTCGAAAATCCCCGCAGCCGCAGCGCCCGCATGCGCGCAATCCGCAAAAATCCCCAACCAACAACACTATGAAAATCAGCTCCCAAACCCGCTCCCGCTGCATCGTCCTGATTGCGATGATGGCTGCCATCACGCTCGGAAGTGCCTTTGCAGTCGTTTGGACCAAGCAGCAAATCTCGCGCACGGCCCAAAACGCCAAGCAGATTGAAACTGATTTGGCCGAGATGGTCCGCAAAATCAGCTTTCTGGATCAGCGCATTGCCACCTTGCACCAACCGGTCGTCCTCCAGAGCAAAGTGGCCGGTCGACTGCGCCCATCAATGGAAAATCAGATCGTCTGGGTGCGTGAGCGCGAACTGCCCAGCGGGCGTGCCTATGCCCTGGCTGAGCCGTTTGAAGTCACCATCGACCTCGCGATGCTCGATGCCCATTCCCCGCGTTGAAGATAAACAACGCTCAACGAACAACAACAACAGCAAACGAACATGCACGTAACATCCGATTACTATCGCAGTCGCGTCCACCGGATCGCGGCAGGTAGTTCGGGCGCGCAGGGATCCAGCCATGCGTCGGCCAGCCCCGATAACGGGGGCTCGCAGGCGCATGGCATTTGCCGACCGCTGCGCCCATCCAGCTACACGCTGCACCGTCTGGCGCTTCATTATAAGAAAATTCATCGAATCATTTAAGGGAATTGAATGAGTAGAGCATTTGTATCAGGTGCACGATCATCTATCGTGCTGGCGACGGTCGCGATTGCGTTTTGTGTCCTTTTTGGGCGCTTGTTCTACTTACACGTATGGAGTCAGCAGGAGCTGCTCCAGCATCTGGAAGCCAACCGTAAAACCTTTAGCCTGATTGAAGCGCGTCGTGGCAATATTGTTGACGCGCGCGGCAACCTCCTGGCTGTCACGCGTACCAGTTACAACATCGGTGTGGATCCGCAGATGGTGCGGGAGGAAGATCAGCATAAACTGCCGCAGCTGGCCGAATTGATCGGCAAGACGGTGGAGGAAGTCGAAGAGGCCCTCGACACCAAAGTGAGGGTGGTGGGTGCGAGCAGCAACGAGGTTCGCTTGGTCCGATGGGTTTCGCTCATGCGCGGGGCCGATGAGGCGGTTAACAATGCGGTGGCAGCGTTGAACATTCGCGGCATCTACAGTAACCGAGAACACAGTCGAGCGTATCCCGCTGGCACGTTGGCCGCGCATGTGCTCGGGTATGTGAACAAGGAAGAAACGGCTGTGACCGGGGTCGAGCGCTTCTTTGATTATTATCTGCGGGGGCAGGACGGTTGGCGCGAAAGTGAGCGCGATGGCCGGCGGCGAGAGTTGGCTCAGTTCCGCGAACGGGAGGTGAGCGCGTCTGATGGACTCAATGTTGAGCTCACCTTGGACCAGATGGTCCAGCACATTGCTGAGACCGAGATCGCGCGTTTAGTGGAGGAATTCCGGCCTGAGGGAGTCAGCGTGATCGTGAGTGAAGCCAGCACGGGAGCGGTTCTGGCAATGGCAAACTACCCCACTTACGACCCCAACGAGTTTTTCAACACCCAGAAGTATCCGATCGCAAATCAACGCAACCGGGCATTAACCGATTCTTTTGAACCTGGTTCCACCTTTAAGATCGTGCCCGTCGCTGCGGCCTTGAATGAGGGGGTTGTCAATCCGGATGACGTCTTCCAAACCGGACATGCGCAAGTCAGTTACCGCGGCCGCAGCTTGCGGCTGCCATCGGACCACCGGCACTATGATTCCCTTTCGGTGTATGATGTGATGGTAAAATCCAGCAATCGCGGGGTGGCACATTTGGGACTACAGTTGGGCGAGCAACGTCTCTACGATTATTCGGCAGCCTTTGGTTTTGGTGAAAGAACCGGTTGTGCACTCGGTGGTGAAATATCCGGCACGCTGCACCGGGTATCCGCTTGGGATGGTTTGACCATTACGCGGTTGCCGATGGGGCATGCGGTGAGCGCGACGCCGATGCAGGTGCACGCGGCGATGTCCGTTATCGCCAATAACGGGATCCTGATGCAGCCGATGCTGACCAGACGTGTTTTTGACCGCCAGGGGCAGGATGTCGTTCGGTTTTCACCGCAAGCGAAACGCCGCGTGATCTCGACTGACGTGGCTCAGATACTTTCGCAAATGCTGGCGGATGTAGTCGGTGAAAATGGCACCGCCCGTCGCGCTGCCATTGAGAACTATAACGTGGCCGGCAAAACCGGCACCACTCAGAAGATCGTGAATGGCCGCTACTCCAATCGTCATCACGTGGCATCATTCAGTGGTTTTTTCCCCGCCGATCGACCCGAGCTGGTCATCACCGTGGTGGTGGACGAACCCCGGCTCAACGGCACCGGTTACGGTGGTTCAGTCGCCGCACCTGCATTTCGAAATATCGCCGAGGCCTGTATTGCCTACCTCGGCATTCGCCCCTCCCGCACCAGGGAGGACTTTATTGCACAGCAACCTTCTTCTCATGATTGGCCACGCCGACTTACCAATTAGTTTACTTCTCGCTGCCACCAGCTCCCGATTCTACAACAGCGGTTCCTCCAACAGCCATTTTCTAAACGAACGGCAGGCGGGGGGGGTGATCCGCCCGAGCGTGGAGTATTTGTTCGAGGGCGTTGCGTGCCAAGCCAAGCGCTTGAACAACGATAAGGTGGTGACTTGTTTGATCACGGACAGTCGTCGGGTGGTTCCCGGGGCGCTCTTTTTCGCCATTGGAGGCCTGCGCACGAACGGAAATTATTTTGTGGAGGAGGCGGTGGATCGCGGTGCGATTGCGATTGTGACTGAGGAGGACTTGGGTGCCCGTTTCCCCATCGATGTCATCCAGGTTGATGATGTGCGTCAGACGCTGGCGCTGGTCTCGCGCCTATTTTATGAAAAGCCGGATGAGCACTTGTCCCTGACCGGCGTGACCGGCACCAATGGCAAGACCACCGTTTCTATGTTGACGCAGCATCTGATTGGCGGAAGCGATCAAGTTGGGCTGGTCGGAACAGTTCGCTATGATTTGGGAAAGCGCACACTTCCATCTTTTCGCACGACTCCGGAATCGGTTGATATCTATTCGCTGCTGAGCCAGATGGTGACAAATGGCTGCCGGGAAGCAGTGATGGAGATCAGTTCGCACGGGATCGATCAGAAGCGAACCTATGGTCTCGATGTCGATGTCGCTGTCTTTTTAAACCTGACTCAGGATCACATCGACTATCACAAAAACATGGATGCTTACTTCGAGGTGAAGCAGCGTCTTTTTAACGGTGAAATGGGGCGTAAGCCGAAGGCGGCGGTCATCAATGCCGATTGTCGCTACGGGCGCAAGCTGATCGAAGCCGTCAAGGATGAGTTGCCCATCAAGACATTTGGCATGTCGGAGCAGGCCGATGTGCGGGCCAGTGAGATTAAACTTTTCCATGATCGCACCGAGTTCAAACTCACTTGGCCGGAGGGTGAAGCGCGGGTGTCGTCACCGCTGCTGGGTGGATTTAATGTGAGCAATCTCCTGGCGGCGCTGACGATCGCTTATGCGCATGAAAAATGTTTGGATAATGCGCTGAGTCGGTTGGCAACATTTCCCGGCGTGCCGGGCCGGATGGAGCGGATCGATGCCGGGCAAAACTACAACTTGCTGGTGGACTACGCGCATACCGATGATGCCCTGTCGCATGCCTGTGGCATGTTGCGGGAGATTACCCGTGGGAAACTTATTGTGGTGTTTGGTTGCGGTGGTGATCGTGACCGGACCAAGCGCGCACCAATGCTAAAGGCGGTTCTGGGTGGCGCCGATGTGGTGTATGCCACTGCGGATAACCCGCGTAGTGAGCCCTTGGAGCAAATTTTTGATGATATGTCGGCGGCCGAGGGCAGCGATCAAGTTCACTTTGTGGATGATCGCAGAGACGCTATTTCGCGTGCGCTCGATGCGGCCAATCCGGGCGATTGTGTTTTGATCGCGGGTAAAGGGCATGAGACCTATCAAGAATTTGACGGCACGGTGACACCCTTTGATGACCGCAGTGTCGCACGTGAACTCATTCGTTTAAAGCAGTCTTAGTCACGGCGGAGATGACAATGCCCGAATTCAGGCCCGACGACCTTGCAGGCATCACTGGTGGAAGCTGGCATGTCGGCGAGCCACTGGCGTTGACCGGGTTCCATTTTGATACGCGGCGCATTGAAGCGGGTAATTGTTTTATCGCCCTCAGCAGTGAGCAGCGCGACGGGCACGACTTCGTAGCCGACGCGATTGTCAAAGGGGCGTCGTGTGCCCTCACCAACCGGGTATTGGATTGTGGGCTGCCGCAACTGGTGGTCGCTGACACCCTCTCAGCGATGGGCGCGATCGCAGCGGATGTCCGCTCCAAATTTTCGAAGCCCGTCGTCGCTATCACCGGTAGTTGCGGCAAAACATCGACCAAGGAAATGCTCCGTCTACTGCTGGGGCAGCCGTCCTCTCATGCGACACCGGGCAATTGGAACAACCGGATCGGAGTGCCCATGACTTTATTTGGGCTCGAATCTTCGCGGCACGATTTCGCAGTGATTGAGGCTGGTATCAACCAGCCGGGAGAAATGGCCTTGCTGGGGGCGATGATCGAGGCCGACCTAACCGTGCTAACGAATATTGGCCCGGCGCACCTGGAACTGCTCGGTTCGCTCGCAGGGGTGGCGGCAGAAAAATCAAAACTGTGCGCCACAGCCAAAGCGGATTCACCCGTCGTTTTGCCCGCTGCAGTCTTGCAGTATCCAGCCTTTGCACCGCTGGCGAAGCGTTGTATTGCGGTATGCTTCGATGGTGATCGGCGACCGACTGGAGTTCGCAGCTGCGTGGATTGTACGTTTGCGCCTGCAGGAGATGGGCAGTCCTGGGAATTTTCGCTGCAGGGCCGGACTTATCGCATTAATTGCGCTAGCCTGGGGGTCGCCCAAAATGCGGCCCTGGCGATTGTGGCGGCGCAATTACTCGGAGTGGGGCATTCCGATTTGGCGCACCGCCTCCGGATGTGGGCACCCGGCGGCACCCGCGGTCGCGCAATTTCCACGGACGAGCACTATTACTATATCGATTGTTACAATGCCAACCCCGCCTCGATGGTCGACGCGTTGCAGGCCTTTCAAAGGTCTGCGCCGGCCCAGATGTCGCGTTGCTACATAATCGGCGCGATGAACGAATTGGGCGCCGGGGCCGCTGCGTTCCATCTTTCAGTGGGTGAGCGGTTGGCCTTGCGACCAGAGGACAGCGTGGTATTCGTCGGTCCCGAACTGCTGACGGCTGCCTACCGGGAGGGGGCTTTGAGAAGCGGCGCATTGCCCGGCCAAATAAAATGTGCCGGAAAAGCTGCCAGTATTCAGTCTATGGTTGCCGATTTCAAAGGCGCACTTTTTCTCAAGGGCAGCCGCGTTCACCAACTGGAAGAACTGCTGGCCCCATCGCTTGTTTGAACTTTTATTTTCATCTCTGTTTCACACCGCTCAATGCTCTCCTATCTCGCCGAACTTGAACACATTTTTGGGCCCTTGCGCCTATTTCGCTATCTCACTTTGCGCAGCGCGTTTGCTGGCCTGACTGCAATTAGTGTCGGCTTTCTGGTGGGGCCCTGGATTTTTGCCAAACTGCGCGATCTGCGGGCGAGACAATCTCTGCGCGGAGAAGATGAAGTGGGGCAACTGGCCGAGTTGCATGCCGCCAAGGCCCAGACGCCCACGATGGGCGGACTGATGATTTGTGTGTCGGTGGTGACCAGCACGGTGCTGTGGGCCCGCCCGAATGTATATGTTTACACGGCTCTGCTGGTCTATGTCGGCTTAACCTTGATTGGATTTCTGGATGACTATCTGAAGATCGCCAAGCGCAACAGTGCCGGCTTGTCCGGCAGGTGGAAGCTGGCGGGGCAGGCATTGCTGACGCTGCTGGCTCTGGCGCTGCTGCTGAGTTTTCCGGAATCCGCCGCGAAAATGCGCGAGTTGTGGGTGCCCTTTTATAAAGAGGTGTTGATCAGCTCGATGCCCTTATGGGTGCTCATTCCCTTCCTGTTCATTGTTCTGGCTGGATCGAGTAATGCGATCAATCTCACCGACGGGGTCGACGGCCTCGCGATTGGATGCACGGTGACGGTGGCCCTCGCCTACGCCATTATGGCCTACGCGGCGGGAAATGCGATTATCGCGGACTATCTTTTCATCAGTTTTATTCCCGGCAGCGGGGAATTAACCGTAGTCTGTGCCGCCTTGCTGGGTGCGAGTCTCGCTTTTCTCTGGTATAATTCGCATCCGGCTGAGGTGTTCATGGGCGACACCGGTTCGCTGGCGCTGGGTGGGCTGATCGGTATGATCGCCTTCATGGTGCACCAACCTCTCACGCTGGTAATCGTCGGCGGGATCTTTGTCATGGAGGCGGGATCTGTCATTCTGCAGGTGGCCTCTTTCAAAACACGCGGCCAACGCATCTTCAAAATGTCTCCGATACACCATCACTTCGAATTAAAAGGGTGGCATGAAAACAAAGTGGTGATTCGCTTTTGGATTCTCTCTCTGATCTTCGCGATGGCTGGGCTCGCCACACTTAAATTACGCTAACGTGATGCGTCTGCGAATTGCTATTTTTGGAGCTGGTATAAGTGGTCAGGCCGCCAAGCGGTTGGCGCGGGCTCTGGGGCATGAAGTCACACTGTTTGACGAGGCTGGATGTGGGGACGCGGAGCGTTTCAGTGAAGACAACCTGGCTGAATTTGATCGTTTTATTTTTAGCCCGGGCTTCGCTGCCGACCATCCCTGGCGGCGATGCGCGGCAAGCTCCGGGCGGAAGCTACAATCCGAGCTGAGTTTTGCTGCGGAGCACTGGCAGGGGCGGCTGATCGGAGTGACTGGCACCAATGGCAAGACGACTCTCACCCGTCTGCTGACGGAGGCCTTTGTGCACACCGGTAAAAACGCTGTGGCTACTGGTAACATTGGCCAGCCCCTGAGTGCCGCTGTTTTGGATGCTGCGCATGACGAGTCATCTTGTGCCGTCTGTGAAATTAGTTCCTTCCAAGCCGAGCTTTCCAGCGGGATGCAGCTGGATGCCTTGCTCTGGACCAACTTTGCGGAGGATCATTTGGACCGGTATCCGACCATGCGTGATTACTTTATGGCGAAGGCCCGGCTGTTCCAATGCCTGCGCTGCGACGCCATCTGTGTGGTCGGACCGCAGGTACTACCGTGGTGTGATTTGCTGGATCAAGCCCTTCCGGCGGCAGCGCATGTCGCGGGCATGCGGGCATTCATCAGTCAACTTGCGCCGGATTCGGTTTTCACCCGTCAGCCGTTCAGCGAGAACTTTGCCCTGGCGGCGGAATTTTGGAGTCTGGCAGGTGAGCCGGCGGCATCACTCCTGGCGGCTGCGCGGGACTTTAAGCTGGAACCTCACCGGCTGGATGTTGTCGCTGAAAAAGATGGAGTTAGGTATTGGAATGATTCCAAGGCCACGAATTTTCATTCGGTGCTGGCGGCTGTCGAGGCCGTTCCCGGCCCGATCATCTGGATTGGCGGCGGTCAGACCAAGGGAGGAGACATGGCGGCGTTCGCTGCCGCACTTTCGAAGCAAATCGACGTGGCGGTTCTCTATGGAGAGGCGGCGCCGCAGCTGGGAAAAGAATTGATGCAACAGCTTAAAAATGTGCAAATTGTCAGCGAATTTGGGGCGGCCGTGCAAATTGCCTGTGAGTTCGCAGGTAAAAGGACTCCATCCAATGTTTTGCTCAGCCCCGGATTCGCCAGCTTTGACCAATTCCAGTCTTATGCGGAACGAGGAAAAACCTTCAATTCCATGGTTTTAAGTTTGTAGAGCTCCTCGAAAATTGATTAGTCTGAACTAAATAGAAAATCTTAATCTCATCTACCATGAAAGTATCCAAAATCTTCGGCTGCGTGCTCAGCCTTCATCTTTGTGTCATCGTCGTGCTGCTGGTCCAGCCCGGTTGCCAGACGGGGCAGCCCCCCACGCAAACGCAAGCTCAGAAACGTGCGACCACGCCATCGGTGGCGGATGCCACGGCCACTACGACCGCGCCCGCTTCGGAGACCCGGCGGGCCGAACGGCGAGGCCTGGATGATGCCTTCAATACCGGCTTGGCGAGCGAGACGATCGAGCCAACGGATTGGTCGGAGTCGATTGAGCCGCTCGAACCGCTGGAGCCAATTTCGACTGAAAGAGCCGGACCCACTGCGGAGTCAGACTACCAAAGCTACACGGTCAAACGCGGGGATAGTCTCTGGGCGATCGCCCGGCGCTACGGCGTCTCAGTCAATGAGCTCTATGCCGCGAACAACCTGACTGAAAATTCGGTGATTCGCGAGGGGCAGCAGATCCAGATTCCGGTCGAAGCAGGCAGCGCACCCGTCCGCACGGAAACGTCGCAGGCCTCACCGCCGAGCACTTCCGAGCAGGCGACAACGTCCTACACTGTGCAGCGTGGAGATAGTCTCTCACGCATCGCCAATCGTTTTGATACGACGGTCAACGCGCTCAAAGCAGCCAACAACAAAAGCAGCGATCTGATCCGGGTGGGCGAGACGCTGGTCGTGCCCGGCGGGGGCACTGCCGCCGCAGCCACCACCACGTCTCCCACGACTCAGTCAACCGCCACGACCACGCGCAGCGCGGCGACCCCGAGCGGCGCCACGCAAACGCACACGGTCAAGGCTGGGGAGTATCCAGGGCAAATTGCCCGCCAATACGGCATGACAGCCAACGAACTCCTCGCCTTGAACAATATTTCCGACCCGCGGAGATTGCGGATCGGGCAGGAGTTAATGGTGACGGGCTCTGAAGCTGGTGCCAGTGCTGATCGTCAAACGCAGGCGGCGGCTGCGCAGCCGACGCCACGGACCACGACGACCCCGACCACTCCCACTCCGACCACTCCCGCTCCGGCCCCCGTGGTCGCCCAACCCGGTGAAATCAGAATCATCGAAGCAGATCCCTTGATCGAAGGTGAATTGGATGCGTCCGAACTCGATGCATCCGAATTGGATGATATGTTCGAGGATGCGACTGAGATTCCTGTCATCCGTTTGGAAGAGTAGCCCGCGAATGGGTGACTTATTTCACATGATTTAAGGCGTTCCAGAATGAGTGCTCCTCTGGTCTCGCGTAATCCTACAAGACATCTTCCGACGGTTGGCTTTTTTCTCTGCCTGATTGTCGTCGCGTTGACGTTTCTTGGTCTGGTCATTTTGTTCAGTGCCTCGCAATCGATGCATGAAGATCCGACGATTTTACTGCGCCGACAGGTGGTCTGGTTGTTGTTTGCATGTGTTGCCGGGGTGCTTGCGTTTGTGATCAATCTGGAAGCTTTGCGGGAATTCGCTCTGGTTCTTGCGGGTGGGTCGGTGCTATTACTGATTTTGGTCCTGATTCCGGGGATCGGTGTCGAGGTCAATGGTGCGCGGCGCTGGATGGATTTCGGGTTTATGCGTTTGCAGGTGTCAGAGGTGGGCAAGCTCGGGTTATTATTTCTGATGGCGCATTACCTCGCCATGCACCGGCGCGATCTGGACCATGTTCTCAAAGGCTACCTGGTGCCGTGCGGTATTCTCGCGGTGTTTTGTGGACTGATCATTTTAGAGCCAGACTTTGGCACGGCCCTTTTATGCGGTGCAGTAGGTGGCGTGATGATGTTTTTGGCCGGGACTCGGCTGAAGTTCCTCATCCCAACGGGTATTCTCGCGCTAATTTTATTTTCCATCGCGGTGTATTACGATCCGATCCGCTTACAGCGAATCACCTCCTTTCTCGATGTCGAAGGGAACCGTGCTGACAGTGCTTATCAGCTCTGGCAGGGCTTACTCGCCTTCGGTGCCGGTGGTTTGCAAGGTGTTGGGCTCGGTGGCGGTCGCCAGCAGATGTCTTTCCTGCCGGAAGCGCACACCGACTTTATTTTTGCCATCGTTGCGGAAGAGCTTGGTTTTATTTTTACCGGTGGTGTGGTGCTACTGTATATGACGCTTTTCTTTATCGGTGTATTGCAGCTTCGACGGGCCCCGAATCTATATCAGTATTTACTCGTGATGGGGGCGTTACTTTTTATTACCTTCCAGGCGTTGATCAACATTGGGGTGGTCACGGGTAGCATCCCTACCAAGGGCATGTCGCTCCCTTTCATTTCATACGGAGGTTCTAACCTGGTGTTAATGTTTGTTTTAACGGGGATTATTCTGAACGGTTTTCGTTCCTGGGAGGTCCCGGCGCTGCGGAGGCAGCGTGAATTATGAGCAAGATCATGATTGCTTGTGGGGGCACTGGTGGGCACCTCGCGCCGGGGATTGCTGTCGCGGAAGTGCTGCAGGCGCGGAAGAACGAGTGCCTGCTGCTCATCAGCGAGAAACAAGTCGATTCTCGACTGGTCGAAAAGTACGCGTATTTAAATTTTATGACCATTCCGGGTCGCGCGTTTGCTGGAGGGCCGATCCAGCGTTTAAGATTTATCGGCAGCATGATCTCGAATTTTCTCTCCGCCCGGAGGTTGTTACGGCAGGAAGCGCCCGCACTGGTGCTGCTGTTTGGTGGTTACCTCTCGCTGGGTTTGGGTTTGGCTGCGCGACTGGCAGGTGTGCCCGTGGCTATGCATGAGGCCAACTGTGTGCCGGGACGCTCGATTCGGCTCATGAAGCGGGTGGCGAGTCGTATTTATCTGCCGGATGGAGTGCGCTTGAAGAATGTATTGCCGGGGCTCATTCGCTACTACGGCTATCCCGTCCGCTCGGAAATCAAGCATGTGCTCAAAGCCGAGGCGGCGCGAAAGCTCCACATCAAAGTGGCGAACAAGCTGCTGGTGATTATCGGCGGCAGTCAGGGGGCAAAAGCGCTCAATGACTGGTTATTGCAAAACTTCGGGCAACTCGCCAAAAAGGGGATATCGGTGTATTGTGTGACCGGTCTTGCCAATAGCTCATCGGGCACGATTCACGAAATTGGGCACGATGGTGCCGACGTAACGGCAAAGCTAGTGCCCTTTTCGGATCAGATGGGCGATGTGATTTCAGCGGCTGATCTGGTCATCTCCCGTGCAGGTGCGGGTTCGATTGCTGAGATTATCCATTGCCGCGCACCTGCCATTCTGATTCCCTATCCCTACGCTGCGGATGACCATCAGCGCGCGAATGCCCGGATGCATGAGCAGCACGGTGCTGGTATGGTATTGGAGCAGGAGCAGCTCAGTCAGTTGACCGCCGAGGTCGATGACTTGATTTTCAACGATTCGTTGCTAGCGAAATTCAAAGCAAACATGGAACGTCTCGATCGTTTTAACTCCAGCGAGCGCATCGCGACTGACTTGGAAATGCTGTGCCAGGACCATGTTGGCCAACCGGCTCCGTCAACGGCGGAGGTGCAGCCATGAGAACGCAGGATCCGGCGCAGTATCTCTTGCTGGGGGTTGGGGGCATGGGCATGGCCCCGCTGGCCTGTTGGATGTCCCGCGCAGGGTATTCAGTAACAGGATACGACGCTTGTTTGCAGGAAGGCGTACGCAGGCATCTGTTGGCGAGCGGTGTCGAGTTGCAGGACTTTGTTTTTCCGGAGCATCTGAGCCGCTTCACCACAGTTGTGTATTCCAGTGCGATTCGTCCTGGGCACCCATTGCTGGATGCGGCCCACGCGGCAGGCATGGAATGTTTGCGGCGGGGAGAGATGCTGGCCCGCCTCGCAGCTGATTATAAGTTGATTGCAGTGGTGGGTAGTCATGGCAAGACCACCACCACCGGGATGATCGCTTACGGCATACAACGCTGTGGCATTTCGGCTAATTATCTTATGGGCGGTTTGTTTGCGGACGACTCGCTGGGGCCCAGCCATTATGCTGCAAGCAGCCGTTGGATGGTGGCCGAAATTGATGAGAGTGACGGGACGATTGAAGGCTTTGTGCCGGAGCACACGCTGGTGCTCAATTTGGATTGGGACCATGCCGATCGCTATAAGCATGCGGATCAGTTGGAGGCGACCTTTCGCGAATTGACACACCGGACGCGTCAAAAAGTATTTCTTCCTGCCGGACTCGCGTTGGATGGCCTGGATGAGTCGAAAGTTGCCCGCTTCCCTTCCGCGGCGGGGGCCCAGTTTAATCAAGCAAATGCCAGTGCGGCTTGGGCGATTCTCCGCTGTTTGATGGAGGAATGTCCGCCGCGACAGGCAAAGGATTTAAACCAGCAAGCCCTGGCTAACTTCCCTGGCGTTGTCCGTCGCCAGGGAGTGCTCTATGATGCGAATGGCTTAACACTGGTCGAGGACTACGCCCATCATCCCACCGAGATCGAAGCACTTATCCAGAATCTGAGGGCGCGGGCGGATGGACGGCAGTTGCTGGTGGTTTTTCAGCCGCACCGCTACAGTCGGACCCGTCAGTTTAAGCAGGATTTTGCCGCAATTTTGTCGCAATCGGATGGCTGCTACCTGCTGCCGGTGTATGCTGCTCACGAAGGCGTTATTGAGAGCGGTGAATTAAAGGATTTAGTCGATGCTTTTGATGATTTTCAACCCACCGTCCTGGAGTTTGGATTGTCCGGTATCCAGCAAGTGATTCAGGCCGCACGGGCCAAGCCCACCATGCTGGCATTTGTGGGTGCGGGAGACATCGAGGACTTCGCCGATGCTGGGGCGGCCTTGTTGCGGGAACCGCTGTGCATGGACGCGGCCTGCCTCGATTTCCTGAGGCATCGTCTCTCCTCAAATGCCATTGTGAAAACCAAGGAGCCGTTGGCCAACAAGACCACCATGCGTATTGGGGGGGCTGCGCGGCTCTATGCGGAACCTGCTGGTCTGGCTGATTTGCAACAGCTGTTGAAGATGACCACGCTATTTGGTTTGGATTACTTTTGTTTGGGTCGAGGGTCGAATCTACTGGTGGCGGATGCGGGCTACGATGGTTTGGTGATTCGTTTTACCGCGTCCTTGTGGCGCAAGTCCGAACCGCTTGGGCCGGGCCAAATCTGGGCGGCAGCAGGGGTGCGGTTAAAAGAAATCTGTGGCTTGGCGGCCAAAGCAGGCATGGCGGGCTTCGAATTTCTGGAGGGCATTCCCGGATCGGTAGGCGGAGCGCTCAGGATGAATGCGGGTGCGATGGGAAGTTGGATGTTTGATGTGGTCGAGCGGGTTCAGTTTCTGGATGAACGCGGCAATTACCAGGACTGGCCCAAGGAGCGATTTCATTTTGGCTACCGGCAGGTGCTTGAAATCAGCCGGGGCATAGCACTGGGAGCGGTGCTGAAGAGTGCCGAAGTCGAGCAAGAGGCTTGCATCCGGAATCGCATCGATAGCTATTCCACGACGCGAAAAGAAAGTCAGCCACGCGGGCCGAGTGCCGGTTGTATCTTTAAAAACCCGGCGGGCAGCTATGCGGGTAAACTCATTGACGAATTCGGACTCAAGGGTTTGCAGGTGGGCGCAGCTGAGGTGTCGGACGTGCACGGCAATTTTATTGTTAATCTTGGCGGCGCGACCGCTGCCGACGTGATCGAGTTGATTCGTCGGATCCGGGCAAAAGTAAAGGTCGAGTCCGGCTACGACCTCGAGCCGGAGGTATTACTGCTGGGAGCGAGCTGGTCGGAAGTGCTGCAGGAGGGGGGTGAGGATGTCTGACCCGCTAAAGATCGTGGTGCTGCATGGTGGCACCAGTAAGGAGCGGGAGGTATCTCTCGCCAGTGGCCAGGCGTTGGCGGCTGCTTTGAGCACGAAATACGCGGTTGAGTTGGTTCGTTTGGATGAGGAATGCTTGCCGCCAAGGATGTGCGCTTCGGATACAGTGGTCTTTCCCGCCCTGCATGGAGGTTTTGGTGAGGACGGACGCATGCAAGCCCGGCTGGAGGCCGGGGGGATTGAATATTGTGGGAGCGATGCTGCGGCCAGTCGCCTCTGCATGGACAAGGCGGCAACGAAACAGATCGCCCGTGAACAAGGGGTGCCGACGCCGGACTGGATGGTTTTTGACGCGGCGGCCCCGCCGCTGGCCGATGCTGTTATTGAGCAACTTGGGCCATCGCTGGTGGTCAAGCCGGTGGATGAGGGGAGTAGTGTGGGACTGCACTTTGCCGAGCACCGCTCCGGGTTGGGTGTCGCGCTTTCGCAGATTCATACTGGGCGCTGGCTGATCGAGCAGCGCGTCCGGGGGCGGGAGCTGACGGTCGGTCTTTTAGGCGGTAAAGCCTTGGGTGTGGTGGAAATCGTCAGTGCCAGTGGGGTTTATGACTACGCTGCCAAATATACTCCGGGTTCGACTGAGTATCGCTTTCCCGCTAAATTGGAGCCAGTGCTTGAGCAGCAGCTGGGTGATCATGCGGAACGTCTCTTTGCGTCTTGCGGGTGTCGGGATTTTGCGCGCATCGACTTTTTACTGGCAGGCGAGCAGTTGTATTTTCTGGAGATTAATACGCTGCCGGGACTGACTGCGACCAGTTTACTGCCTAAAAGTGCGTCCTGTGTCGGCTACCACTTCGAGTCCCTGGCTGAGGCCTTGGTGGCACCTGCAATTACGCGATTATCCAACCGTTCGAACGGAGGGTCTGTTGCATGATCGGTCGTGGTAAAAGCAAGGGCAGTAGTGCCGCCTCCGGCTCCCAAAGTTGGCGTGAGCTGGCTGGCGTGCCCAGAAAACGGATTAACTCGCCGCAGGCACGGAAACGGCGTCGGCGAAAATGGCTCAAGCTCGCGGTGGCATTTCTGCTTTTGATCGGATTTGCCGCAGGTGTCTTTTGGCTTGGTTGGCTGATCCGGGACCGCGAGGAGCCCATCCAGATCAGCACCCCCTCCAGGGAGATTGAGCGCATCGTCTTCGATACCGATGGTGTCTTGCCAGATAAATGGCTCGGCTCAGTCATCCGGTTGCCTCGCGGGACCACCATGATGGAGGTGGATATTCATGCGATAAAAGCATCTTTGGAGAGCGAGCTGCAGGTGGTTTCTGCGTCAGTGGAGCGAGTCTTTCCCGGTACGCTTAGGATCTCGGTCAGGGAGCGCGAACCGATTATGCGCATGGCAGTAGAGGGCCCGGATGGTCGGCCCGAGCAGCGTATCGTCGCGCGTGACGGAACGATCTACCGTGGAGTCGGGTATCCCCGGTCCGCGCTGGCCAGCCTCCCTTTCCTGCAACCCCATCAACGCAGCGATGGGAGTATCCGCCCCTTGCGGGGCATCGAGCGGGTGGCAGAGCTGCTGCGAGAGGCCCGTCAACACTACCCGGAGTTTTACAGCACCTGGCAAGTGGTCTCGCTGGAGAATTATTCAGGTGATGCCTCGCTGTTTGGTGAAGTGATCCAGGTGAGGAGTCGGCATATTCCGCAGATTATCTTTGGCGCCTCCGCGGACTTCGGGATGCAGCTCGACCGGCTCGAAGTTATACTTGAGCACGTGCGGGACCGGGGAAATCCCTCGATTGAACGTGTCGATCTTTCTTTACGAGGCTCAGCCGCCGTGCAGTTTAGCAGTGGTCGTATTAGTAGTTTTTAAACCATGTCTGTTCAATCCAATAAGTCTGACTGAATGAGCGAATCAAGGGTAGTTGGCGCAGTCGAAATCGGGACCTCGAAAGTGGTCGTCCTGCTGGGTGAGATTATTGATGGTGAGGGCTTGAACATCATCGGTCACAGCATGAGCTCCTCCTATGGGGTGAAAAAAGGTGTGGTTGATGATCTGGGTGTGGCGAGTGACAGTGTGCACGCTGCGATTATGGAGGCAGAGAAGAATGCTCAATCGCGCATTGATGAAGTGTATTTAGCCCAAACCGGGAGCCACCTGAGCGGCAGTTTTAATGTGGGCACGACGAGTGTCAGTGGTCCGGATAACATCGTTAGCGAGACAGATATTTTTCAGGCCAAGGAAGACGCCAAGCGCCGCCAGCTCCCGGCGGACCGGGCCTACCTCCACCACATCCAGAATCCCTTCTCGCTCGACGGTCGAAAGATTGATAATCCGCTCTCGCGCGAGGGCCGTCAATTGCAGGTCGGCTACTGGTCAGTGCATGCCGAGAGTTCCAAAGTAAGTGACAGCCTGCGGGTAATTCGCGGAATTGATCTGGAAGTGACCGACATCATCATTTCCAGCATCGCGTCCGGTGCGGTGCTGTTGGAGGATTCGGAAAAGGAAAGTGGTGCGCTGGTGGTGGATATTGGAGGCGGGACGACTGACTACGTGCTCTATCGCGGCGGTTATATTGTCAAGACCGGCGTGGTCCCGGTGGGGGGCGACCACATCACCAACGACCTGAGCATTGGGCTACGCATCAGTCCGGGAAAAGCTGAAAAATTTAAGCGCATCCATGGCCGTGCTTACTATGAGAGCGGTGACCGGGAAAAAAACGTCTGGCTTACCGGCGACCCCTCCACCAGCGACCTCACCATCGGTGACCGGGAATATCCATTGGCTGCCATCACCAAGATTATCGAGGCGCGAGTCTCCGAGATATTTGAGATTATCAAAAAGGAATTGGAAGATGCGGAGCTTTACCAGCCCGACGACATCGCTTGCGGAGTCGTGCTGACCGGGGGCAGTTCTCAACTCAACGGGATCGAGGAGTCGGTGCGGCGGGTGCTGGGCCTGGAGGCGCGTGTTTCCGACGGCCCCAGGGATGTCGCGCCGGAGCTGCGCCATCCCGCTTACAGCACCGCGCTTGGCTTGCTGCACTATGCTTTGACCGGGCAGGAGGACCGGGAAACGAATCCCCCGCCTAACAGGTTCTTGCGAAAAATCGCGCGACTTTTCAACTTCGACTAAGTGAACAACCCGAACGACAGTTTAGCTCTCGAGCACAATGCGACTGAACCGCTCAAAATAAAAATTATTGGCGTGGGGGGTGCAGGCACCAACGCGTTAAATAACTTGGAACTCAATCCGCTCTGTGGCGTTGGGCAGGTCCAGGTAGCTGCGATTAACACCGACGCGAAAGCCTTGTCTGAGTCGCGCATTCCGGAGAAACTTGTCATCGGACGATCCGTGACGCGCGGGCTGGGCGCGGGTGGTGAGCTGGAGATTGGCAAAAAAGCAGCTGAGGACGACCGCGAGGCGATTGCCGGTCTGGTCGGCGAGATGGACCTTATCATCCTGGTCGTGGGGCTCGGTGGAGGGACTGGCAGCGCGGCAGCTAGCGTTGTCGCGGAGGTCGCCGCCAGAACCGAGGCGCTGGTGCTGGCATTTGCGACCCTCCCGTTCTCCTTCGAAGGGAAGCGCCGGAAAGATATCGCCGAAGCCGGTATCGGCGAGCTGCGGCAGCTCGTTCACGGTCTGATTCCCCTGCCCAATGACGTTTTGCTGCAAGAGGGGGAGGAGGATAGCACCGTGCTTAATGCATTTGCCGTGGCGGATCGCTGGATCGGATGCGGGATCAATTCCATTTGTGCGATGCTATTGAAGACTGGCCTGATTAATCAGGACATCAGCTCGCTCCGCTCCGTTTTTCAGGATCGTGGTGGTCGCACTATTTTCGCCACCGGTTTTGCCAGCGGTGAAGATTATGTGAGTGCTGCCCTGGACGAACTCTTGATTTGTCCACTGCTGCACATGGGAGACCGGCCCGCTCAGCTGGATCGTATTTTGGTCAACATCACCGGCGGCACGGATCTTGGCATTGCCAAGGTCAACCAAGTCATCTCCCTGGTTTCCCAGCGCTTCAACTCGCGTGAAGATATCGTCTTTGGTGCGGTAATCGACGAGAGCCGTTCCGGTATGCTCGAAATCTGTGTGATGGGTAAGGCAGGCATCGAGGCCAGGCAGCCTATCCGGCCCGCAGTGCCAACAGCGAAAACTTCCGTCGCGCCACTGGGGAAGCTCGGGCTCGAAGCTGAAATTGCTCAGGATGATCGGCCCCCCCAGCCCGTGCACCGCTCGAAACTGCGTCACGGCGACGCTTCCCCCGAGGTGGAGCAGGAGGAGTTTCTCTTCGTCGAGGCCAACGCCCAGCGCGGCTACTTCGAAAAGACCGACAGCAACTTTTACAACGGTGAGGACCTGGATGTGCCTACTTTCATGCGCCGGGGCATTAAAATTAAAATCAAGACCTGAGGTAAGATGCCGCAGCGGTCCGTTCAAAACCTTACTTACAACCCGACCACCAGCACACTATGCCAGGCCCCTGCTCAGTCACTGTCGGACTGACGGCAAAATACTGCCTTCCAAACCATCGCCGCAACGGTGACGGCAGCGACCATGGCCAGGTTCGCGGCGAACGGGGCCTCCAGACTATCGAGCGTGGCTGCGCTGGTCACTGCCCACAGCAGCGGAATTGGCAGCAGCAAGAGACACCATAACGGACGGGCGCAGATGAGGACGAAGCCGAAAAAGAAGCAAACGGTCGGGTC